>DVLR01000060.1 GCA_018715425.1 Candidatus Merdenecus merdavium | reverse complement strand
TAATCAATTTTTATCATTTCTATCAAAGGTTGTCCCATAATTTCATCAAAAAATTCATCGCTAACAATCAAATCGGGCGTATAGCCAGCAGAATAATACGCTGGGTAATCATCTATAATTGCCCCCGTTTCGACAATTTCTTTTTTGTCCGGATTCAAAGCAGTGGGAATTGAAAATTCAACCTTTTTTTCTGTAATTCCATTATCGCCTTGCGTAAAACTTTTAGAAACAAAGGCAATCTCACCATTTTTGAATTTCTCCTTATCAAGCGAGTTCTGAAGAGTATTATTTATTTTTTCAAATTCCACTTCATCAATTCCCACAACTCTGCAAGTAAAAGAATAGTGATCTGGCTGTTTTTTATATAGCTCTATATCTTTATCATAGTTGCCGGGAGAATATCTGGAAGCATACAATTCTTTGTAATATTCTCCATAGACATTTTCTTGATATGGAACAACTGCTGTCGCTGATTTTAAAACTCGCACATCTTTTACCCCATCTATAGATTTTATTTGTTCAATAAAATCTGAATTGAAAACTTGCTCCTCTTTATCTGAAAGTAATGTCTGGTTTAAAAGCCTTATATCATAATCATAAGAATGATTCAAAATATTTTTTGCATTGTTGGCATAAATCACAACATTAATAATCAAGAAAAGTGATACTGCCAAGCTTAAAGAACACATGATAACAACGAATTGTTTCTTGTCTCGAAATAAATTCATTTTTACCATAGAACCGATATCTCCACCTCTTCTCTTTTTATTTTTGTTTTTTATAGATGTTGCTCCTATATATTTCATTGCTTCAATAGGTGAGCAGTTCATTGCTATTTTCACTGGTTTTTGACTACTAATCATTGTTGTAGTAAGTGAAAAAATAGTAGCGATTATAAATACCCAAAGGGAGATAGTTCCAACCTCACTTATTGCAATCGTTGGATTTAAAGAGTGTAATAGTTGGGGAATAATAATTTTTCCAATAATTGTCGAACAAACCAGCCCTAATGGTATTCCTATCATTGCGTTCCACAACATTTGCTTATAAATCATCTTTCTAATCTGAACAGATGTTGTCCCGATTGTTTTAAGCTGGCCAAAATACCGTATATCTCGATTTACAGAAATGTACAATGTATTATAAATAAACAAATATCCACTCATGAAAACTAAAACTAATAACACCAATAATCCAATCATAGTCCTGATAAAGTTAGAAATAGTATCATAATCCGCTTCAATAATTTGTTTTCCAGATAAGTTGGCTTCATCTGTTGGCACTGGTACAATATCAACAGACATCATCAGGTTTCTGTTCATATCAGTAAGTTCCGCTACCATACTGTCTTTGATATAAGAGGCGTACTCTCTTAAAAAGATTACTCTGCCATATCTCTTTCCCATTTTGAAATAGTCATTTTCAAATTCCATAGAGTCTGGACAAATATAATCTTTGAAACTATGCCCCTTCTTACGATTATCTTTTGGGTCAAAATGAAACGTGGATTCTTCTCCTACTCGAAAGAAATCGTGGATAATGCGAAGTCTTTCATCTGTTTCCAGTTCTACACATTTACTACCTAACCTGCTAAAATGTGAAATCAAGTCTGCACCTACCCTTGAGAAATAGGTTCTTGCGTCTTCAACAGATTTCTTATTGATAGAAATGGTAACATATTTATCCTGCACAGTGGCATTTGCCCCAGTTGCTTTATCAAGGAGCATTTTATTATATTCCTCACGATATTCATCAAGCTCATCTTCTTTTCTTGGAATAAGAATGGTCTTTTCAAAGTCAAGTCGATTCAATCTTCTGTTGTTAATAGTGAGTTTCGTCGTTGCACCACTATCAAGGGAATTCAGCAGCTCTGAATATTCAAGAAACATCGCTTCTTTATCCTCTCTGCTTGCTACTGCATAGTTAATATCTGTAAACTTAAAACTCTTAGAATATTTGTCCTTTCCGCTTCTAAAGATTCCATCATCGTAAATCACATTCACTGGCAGAATGTCCTGCACCCCTTTCGGTACAACAAATTTCTCTTTATCCTGTTTAAATAATGTTGTTAGTGTTTTAATCATTTTGTTTCTTTGCCTCCTTAATCTTCTGTTCAATATTTGATTTCATTAACTCGTAATAGGTATTTGTGGACTTAAACACCAACTTCTTTGGCATAAGAAATTCTGATTTAATCCACGCCCAAATTGCTTTTTCAGCAGTCATTCCGTTATATTTGAAAAATCCAAGTGCAGCGAAGGGAAATGCTCCAACCACGCACACCCACGATGTCGTTTCCATTCCAAGATAGGGTTTGCCTAAAAAATAAATTCCTACAGCTACCCCACAAGCAAGGACAGAAAAAATGAACTGTCTAAGTGACAGTCCAAAAAACATTGATTCTGTGAAGTTTCTTATTTCTCGATTGATTTTTACTTCCATAAAGTCTTCCTTTCTTTCCTTATATATTTTTATAGTCCCATCATTTCTCGAATAATCCTATCTGCCATTTTTACTGTTCCCACAAGAATCAGCATATTAAATACCAACTCTCCAATATATGCCCATACCTGCGTTACTGCTGCTGCGTCTGGATTCACCACTGGTGGGGTAGACGCAAACACAGAGAAAATAATGCAAGCAAGAGATATAACTGCCCCTTCAAGCAATACTGCACAATAGCTTTTCACAAAACTCTTTCCTATGTTTTGTGATGGCTCTCCTGCAAACGTGGAAAGTGGAATTGGTGCTAGTGCTGTGTACATATACATTTTGAAAAATCTTCCGTACACACTCATTATCAAGATAAACGATAAGACAGTTACAATCAGTCCTCCAATAAGCGTTACTGCCCAAAGCGGGATACTCTCAAAGAATCCACAATCTTCTATGGTTGTAATCATTTCTGCTGGAAGTGTTGTTTTATTTGGAACTCCAAATCCTGCCGCTTTCATTATGGTAGACATCGTTCCTTGAGCAATGCTAAAAAGTGCAAGCATTAGTTCCATACCGTGGGTGATTACACCTTTTGCAATTGCAAATCTAACGAATAGTTTTAATGCGTGTTCAGGCTTCTTCACATCTGTAAAAGAACCGCAGGTTTTAACCACACCTACAACAAAGAAAAGCACCAGTAATGCAATACCGATTGCCTGAACTGCTCCATTAATGTCTACGATTACTTTCCATATTCCTCCGCCTTTGAAATTCTGAGGTGTGGTAGTAAGCAATGTCCATATTTCGCTCATCTTGTCATTCCAAGTCTTCAAGGCATTTTCGAGGTTTTGGACTACCCAGTTATCACTCATTTATTCGTACCTCCTTCTTAAAATAGGGTGTACCAGATTCCTCGGTACACCCCTCGTTGATAACGAACCCCGTCTTACGCTCCAGTGATAAGAGTAAGAATTTCTTTTGCAAATGTGATGATAATACCACCTGCAAGTGTAAGAAATCCATTAGCTCTCTGTGATGGGTCGTGAGATTTCAGTGACAAGCCTACCTGCACGATACCAAATCCTAAAAGGATAAGACCAATCGCACGAATCAGACTAAAGATAAATGTGGATAGATTATTGATAACGGTAAGAGGGTCGCCTCCTTCAGCAGCAAATGCCACTGTACCCGTTCCAATAATCAAAGCACCCATAATCATCATCGTGCAGTATGCTTTAAAACCTTTCTTCACCTTTCCTGTCATTGGAAGTTTCTTAGTTACCTTTGTTTCGTTATTTTTCTTAAAAAATGTCATATTCATTTCCTCCAAATTATAAGTTGTTGTTTCCTTCAAAATCCTCATCGGATAGAAGTTCATAGTTTGTTTCTCCATAGTTCTCACTTGGAAGCATTGTAAGGTCCATCGGAATCATAGAGATAGTTGTGTGTTCAATTGTTACCTCACCGTGTGCATACGGTTTTTCTTTTCCATCTGTTGTCATAGCTACATTTGGATGTTTTAAAATGTCATACTTCAAATCCATCACTGGGAGTTCTCCTCGAATGAATAGAATGGCATATTGATTATCGAGAAGTCTTACTTCATCTGGAGTAAGCAGTTCTCTGCCACTTATCTGATAATTCGTTGAGTAGTTGCCACTTCTACCCGTACTTTTTCCAAAGGTATTCGTATCAATGGTCTCCTTGCCCAGAAGTTCTGACACATATTTATGAGTTGACTGCTCATTTCCACCCAAATAGAGAAATTCATCGCAGTTACCCACAATGCTTTCCCATTGTTTTTCAAAAAGTGCTTTTAAC
>DVLR01000059.1 GCA_018715425.1 Candidatus Merdenecus merdavium | reverse complement strand
TGGTATTCTAAAGAAATGGACGTTTATGAAATTAAAAAGTCTAAAATACTAGAAAAAGATCGTGTAAGCTTTTTTATTTCCTACACGATCCTTTTCTATAAAAATGCCGCCTTGAACGTTTTTACTTTTGATCTTCTTCTTTCATTTGTTGTTCATCTGTAATGATTTTTACAACTCCTTTATTAAGTTCTTCTACTGCAACAGATAAAGGCTTTTTACCTTCACCATCAACGAGTGGCTCATCACCAGAAATAATCTGTCTTGCCCGCCTTGCTGTTGCCTGAACGATAGAGTAACGACTATTTACTACAGGAGTATCACCTTCTTCTACCTCGCTATTTACTACTTTCATTAAATCTGTATAAGATGGATGTAACATTTTATCATTCTCCTTTTGAATATTCTAATAATTGTGTTTTTAAGTTATTAATAAAATCTTGATTTCTTTTAACATTCCAACGCTCATTTTGAATAATGCTATGCATAGTATCTATACAAGTATCTAGATCATCATTGACTAAAATATAATGATATTCATCAATACCACATGCCTCTTCATTTGCTCTTTGCAACCTAGATATAATCACTTCCTTGCTTTCTGTTCCTCTTGATACCAGCCGCTTATTTAACTCTTTGGCACTTGGTGGGGCAATGAATAGTAATAGTGTATCAGGAAACTTCTCCTTGATCTTCAATGCTCCCTGTATCTCTATTTCCAAAATAACATCTTTTCCCAGACAAAGCTGTTCATCTACGTAGGCTTTTGGTGTACCATAATAATTATTGACATATTTGGCAAACTCAATCAATTGGTCTTCCAATATCATATTTTGAAATTCCTCTTCCGTAACAAAGAAGTAATCTTTTCCATTCTCTTCGTCCAAGCGCGGAGCTCTTGTAGTTGCAGAAATAGATAAAGCATAATTATCGTATCGATCCATTAATCCACTAATCACAGTACCCTTTCCAGCTCCTGAAAAGCCTGATATAACAGCCAATACCCCTTTTTTATTCATCTTCTTCACCTTTCGTATCTAACTCTATATTGCTTCCAAATCTTTTTGCAATGGTCTCTGGCTGCAACGCTGATAATATAATGTGATCTTCTACCGTGATGATTACAGCCTTTGTTCTTCTGCCTTGAGTGGCATCTATGGTTCGCCCTTCTTCTTTTGCGTTTTGAATAAGCCTTTTAATGGGTGCAGCTTCTGGGCTTACCACTGCTACCATCCTACCTGGATTTACTAAATTTCCAAAACCTATATTAATTAATTTAGCCAAAACAATTCCTCGCCTTACTCTATATTTTGAATCTGCTCACGGATTTTTTCAATATCGGTTTTCAAGGCTATTGCGATATTGGATACTTCCAAATCATTTGCCTTTGATAATATAGTATTGGCTTCTCTATTCATCTCCTGAGCAATGAAATCCATTTTTCTACCAATACTATCCTCTTCTAATGATGTAGCTTTCATGTTCTTTACATGACTTTTTAATCGAACCACTTCTTCATCCGTACACACTTTATCGGCATATACAATAACTTCTGCTGCTATTCGACTTTCTTCTAAAGATACATCTGTTAAAAATTCTTTTACTTTAGATTCCAATCGTTTCCTGTATTCTAAGAGTATCTGTGGAGACCGTTCCTCTATAATGTGGATAGCTTCAAGCATACCGTCTAATTTTTCAATGAGATCGTCCTTTAAATGCTCGCCTTCCCTTTCCCTTGTTTCAACTAATTGTTGCACCGCTCCTAATATAGCCTCCTCTAAAGTACTCCAGATTTCATCTACGTTAATCTCTTGTTCTTCCATATATAGGACCTCTGGATATTTAGATAAATGTGAGACCATTATATCATTGGTAATACCGAAATCAGACTCCATTTTCTTAAAATACTTCATATACTCACTTGCTACATGTTGATTATACTGTAAAGATATTTGATCTTCCGTATCATCTTCATATGTAATAAATAAGTCGATCTTCCCTCTTTGAAGATGCTTTTTTATTAGATTACGAATAGAACCCTCAAAGAAATTAAACTTTTTAGGCATTCGAATATTAACATCTAGGTATCTGTGATTTACAGACTTGATTTCTACCGTAAATTTACGGTCATCACGGCTTATTTCGCATCGTCCAAAACCGGTCATACTCTTCATGGTCTAATACGCTCCTCTTATGATTTATGCCACACAAGTATTGTTTTTCCATCTTTTTTAAGCTCGTGTATACATCTGTCCATCAATTATAATTCATATTAAAAAGGTAGTCAAGATGTATGGCTGTTTTTTGAACACCTTTTTAAATTCGAATTCTTTCTAGTAAAATCTTATATTTCTGATATAATCATAATAGTGTATGTAAAAAAGGAGGAACACCTATGGCTTTCGACGGAATAGTAATATCTAATATAGTAAAAGAATTAAATCATACCATTTTAGGTGGACGTATTAATAAAATTGCTCAACCTGAAAATGACGAATTATTATTAACCATAAAAAGTAATAAAACTCAATATCGCCTGCTCATTTCTGCAAGTGCTAGTCTTCCACTGATCTATTATACAAAACATAATAAAGTGAGCCCTTTAACTGCTCCAAACTTTTGTATGCTACTTCGAAAACATTTAAATAACAGTCGAATTATTGAAATATCTCAACCATCCTTAGAACGTATTATAGAATTTAAAATCGAACATTTAAATGAGCTAGGAGATGTTTGTTATAAGGTTCTAATTGTTGAAATCATGGGAAAACATAGTAATATTATCTTTTGTGATGATAAAAAGATGATCATCGATAGTATTAAGCATATTTCTGCTCATATAAGTTCCATCAGAGAGGTCTTACCAGGAAGAAGTTACTTTATTCCTGAAACGATGCATAAGCTCAATCCCCTAACTGTAGAAGAAGATGATTTTTTACAAGACGTTTTTGGAAAACCCACCAACGTCTCAAAAGCAATTTATACTTCATTTACTGGTATTAGTCCTGTGGTTGCAGAAGAAATCTGTTATCGAGCTGGCCTAGATTCTGATGTTTCAGCCAATAGTCTGTCAGAAATTGAAAAAACTCACCTCTTCCATACTTTCCTTAGAACCATGGACGATGTAAAAGAAGGAAACTTTCACCCGAATATCATCTTTAAAGATGAGGAGCCCTTGGAATATGCAAGTATTGAGTTAACCCAGTATAGTAGCTTAAAAAGTGAAACTTACGAAAGTATATCGGAACTTCTTGAAACCTACTATGCTACAAAAAATATAATTACAAGAATTCGTCAAAAATCTACAGATTTAAGAAAAGTAGTCCAAACATCTTTAGAACGTAACTATAAAAAATTGGACTTACAGAAAAAGCAAATGAAAGATACAGAAAAAAAGGATAAGTATAAAATTTATGGAGAATTAATCAATGCTTATGGATATGATATAGAAGAAGGAGTCAAACACTTCGAAGCATTAAACTACTACACAAACGAAAGGATCACCATTCCCTTAGATCCTACTCTTTCTCCATCCCAAAATGCTCAAAGGTATTTTGAGCGTTATAATAAGCTGAAAAGAACTTTTGATGCCCTAACGGTTCACCTAAAGGAAACAGAAGATGAAATTACTCATCTGGAGTCCATTAGTAACGCTCTTAATATTGCCTTAACCGATGACGATTTAAACCAAATCAAAGAAGAATTAATGGATTACGGCTATGTAAAGAGAAAACATACAAAACACAAGAAAATGAACATGAAATCAGAACCTTTCCATTACATATCAAGTGATGGATACCATATGTATGTAGGAAAGAATAACTTTCAAAACGAAGAACTTACTTTTAAATTTGCTGTTGGTCATGACTGGTGGTTCCATGCAAAAGGCGTACCTGGTTCTCATGTAATCGTAAAAAGTAATGGAGATGAGTTACCAGATAGAACCTTTGAAGAGGCTGGTAAGTTAGCTGGATATTACTCTAGTTTAAGAGGCGCTAAAAAAGTAGAAATTGATTATACAGAAAAGAAAAATATTAAAAAACCTAGTGGTGGAAAACCAGGATTTGTCATCTATTATACGAATTATTCTTTCGTTATTGATGCCGAAATAGCAGGGATTGCAGTAGTAGATAATATGTAAATAGATTTATAATGGGGCGTTAAAAGGCTGAAGTACACTTGATACAACAGCCTTTTAGCGCCCTAATTATTTCGTTTTTTATTTAAGGTTTCTGAACAATATTAATTATTCTCTTAGGAACGTAAATTTCTTTTACAATAGTTCCAGACAATCTATCTGCTACTGCCTCTTTACCTTTCGCTAATGCATCTTCTTTTGAACTATCCACTGGAATACTGATGACAGCCCTTGTTTTACCGTTAATCTGTACTGCTACTTCTACTTCATCATCTTCCATAGCAGACGGATCTGCTACTGGCCATTTATTTTCAAATACAGAAGTTGTATTTCCAAGTTGTTCCCAAAGTTCTTCTGCCAAATGTGGTGCAAATGGAGAAAGTAAAATAACTGCTGTGCCAATAGTTTCTTTATCCACTCCTCCTTCTTTTTTGGCAATCTCTAGAAGTTTATTATTATATTCCATAAATCCAGAAATCACTGTATTTAAGCTAAAGCTTTCCAAACGGTTGGATATATCATAAATCATTTTATTTCTTACTTTGATCATCTCTTTCGTTGCTTTTACATCGGCCTGAATACTATCTACGGATAAATTCCAGAAACGATTTATAAAACGGTAAACACCATCGATTCCCCTTTCATCCCATTCAGCATCTAATTCTGGTGGTCCCACAAACATTTCGTACATTCTTAGGGCGTCACAACCATAATCTGCCACCAAATCATCTGGAGAGACTACATTTCCTTTGGATTTACTCATTTTAATTCCATTCTTACCTGTAATCATACCTTGATTAAATAGTTTTTCAAAAGGTTCATCAAAGCTAATCACTCCAATATCATATAAAAATTTCGTATAAAATCTAGAATATAATAAATGTAAGACAGCGTGTTCTACACCACCGACATACATATCTACTGGAAGGAATTTCTCCGCCTTTTCTTTTGATACGAGCTCTTCATTATTTTTGCTATCTACATAACGAAGGAAATACCAAGAGGATCCTGCCCATTGGGGCATGG
>DVLR01000058.1 GCA_018715425.1 Candidatus Merdenecus merdavium | reverse complement strand
TGGAATGGATGAAGAAGTGTATAAAATAATCGGTGAAGAAGATTTGTATGCAAGAACTGGAATTCAAAAACAGATATTCAATACGGTCTATCAACTCATGGCAGTAAAAAAACAAGAACCCCAAAATATGAACCAGGCTAAAACATTATTGATGCTTCCTGATTATTTTCATTTTCTATTAACTGGTGTGAAAATGTCCGAGTATACCAATGCAACATCCACCCAGCTAGTAGAACCAAATACTTTTGATTGGGATCATGAGCTAATCAGGCAATTGGGATATAATGATTCTATGTTTTTACCACTTCATATGCCAGGAACTACAGTAGGTAGCTTTATAAAAGAAATAGAAGAGGAAGTTGGATTTAATGCAACCGTTGTACTGCCAGCCACTCATGATACAGCTTCCGCAGTCGTAGCCATTCCATCAATGGAAAAAAGATGTTTGTATATTAGCTCTGGAACTTAGTCACTTATAGGAGTGGAAGATAAAGAACCGATCTTAACAGAGGAAAGCAGAAAGTTAAATTTTACAAATGAAGGTGGATACGATCATAGGTTTCGTTTTTTAAAAAATATTATGGGATTATGGATGATTCAATCCGTTAGAAGAGAAATCAATAACCAGTATACTTTTGCACAACTTTGTGATATGGCAGAACAAGAGCAGGATTTTCCATCTAGGGTGGATGTGAATCATGATTGCTTTTTGGCACCGGAAAGTATGATAGAATCTATTAAAAATTACTGTATTGATACGAATCAACCAGTACCAGAAACCATTGGACAAATTTCAGCGGTGATCTACGAAAGCTTAGTAGAGAGCTACGTCAATACTACAGAGGAAATCGAGAGATTAACCAATCATAAGTATGAAGTGATTCATATTGTAGGTGGTGGCTCTAATGCTGAATATTTAAACCAAAGATTAGCAAGTAGGGCAAAGCGTAAAGTAATAGCTGGTCCAAGTGAGGCAACAGCCATTGGAAATATAGTCGCACAAATGTTAGAAACAGGAGAATTAACAGATTTAGAGGATGCAAGAGGTTGTATCCGCAATTCTTTTTCTATTAGAAGCTATGACATTTAATATAAGTAGAAAAGCAAAGGAGAGTACTATGACGGTAAAAGAAAGATATGAAGAAGCAAAAGAACTTTACAAAAGAATTGGAGTGGACACGGATGCAGCAGTGAAACAATTAAAAGACATTTCTATTAGTATGCACTGCTGGCAAGGAGACGATGTTAAGGGATTTGATCATGACGGTCCTTTATCAGGAGGGATTCAAACAACTGGAAATTACCCTGGAAGAGCTAGAGATGCAAAAGAATTAATGGCAGATATTGATAAAGTATTTACCTTAGTACCAGGAAAGCATAAATTGAATCTTCATGCTAGTTATGCAATCTTTGAAGAGGGCGAATTTGTTGATCGAGATCAACTAGAGCCAAAACACTTTAAAAAATGGGTTGAATATGCAAAAGAAAAAGGTCTGGGATTGGATTTTAATCCTACATATTTTTCTCACCATATGGTGAAGGAAGGCTTAACTCTTTCTAGCCCAGATGAAGAAGTACGACAGTTTTGGATTCGCCACGGACAGGCCTGTATCCGCATTTCACAGTATTTTGCAGAAGAGCTAGGGCAACCATGTCTTATGAATATTTGGATTCCAGATGGATACAAAGATATTCCAGCAGATCGTATTTCTCCAAGAGCTAGATTTAAAGATTCCTTAGATCAAATTCTTTCTATTGATTACGATAAAGAAAAGGTATTGGTATGCTTGGAGTCGAAAGTTTTTGGAATTGGAGTAGAATCCTATACTGTTGGTTCTAATGAATTTACCATTAATTATGCTTTAAACAAAGGGATACTACCTCTTATGGATTGTGGACATTATCATCCTACAGAAGTTGTTTCAGATAAAATATCCTCCATGTTATTGTTTCACGATAAGATGGCACTTCATGTAACTAGACCTGTTCGCTGGGATAGTGATCATGTGGTATTATTTGATGACGAAACGAAAGAAATCGCTAAGGAGATTGTTAGAAACAATGCCATTGATCGAATTCTTGTAGGTTTAGACTTCTTCGATGCTAGTATTAACCGTATATCTGCATGGGTGGTTGGTATGAGAAATATGCAGAAGGCCTTTCTATATGCTTTGTTAAGCCCAAATGAAAAGCTAGCTCAATTACAGATGAACAGTGAATTTACAGAATTGATGATGTTGCAGGAGGAAATAAAATTATATCCATTTGCAGATGTATGGAATTACTTTTGTGAGACAGAAGGTGTTCCAGTAAGGGAAGATTGGTTTCAAGAGATCCAAGCTTATGAAAAAGAGGTTTTATCAAAAAGATCATAAGTATTTATAATAAAAAAAGGGTAGAGCATAAAGGCTCTATCTTTTTTTATGGAAACTTAGAGTGTCAAAAGCCTATGATCTAAAATGTATTGGAGCAGAAGTGAAGAATTTCTTACAAATGTCAAAGTTTATCGACAAGTATTAAGATAAATGTTAAAATTCTTAATAGAGTATAAAACAGAATGGATAAGGATAGACTGGAGCAAAGCAAATGAAGAAAATGGTAATCTTAGTGGGAATGATATTAAGCAGTTGCTTTTTGGTTGCTTGTCAACCAGTATCTGAACGTGTTATAGAGACTAGAGCGGTAGAAGTAGAAAAGATTTTAGAGAGTAACGAAACCAGCGATAATATCAATATAAATAGAGAAAATGAAGATAATCAGGAGCCACAAGAAAAGATAAAGAGTCTTGAGGTTGATGATATTGAAAAAGCAATGGTTCGTTTTCAAAAGGGATCCATTGCTGTGAAAAAGAATTTAAAAGAATATTTTCGAGATTATCCTCAAAAGTATATTGAAGCCATGGCAAATCAGGAGGATTATGAAAGTATCTTTGAGTATACCATCAACGAAGTCTTCCCTTTAGATATCGAAACAACGGCACGCTATTTAGATAACTTATCGGCTATAGAATTCCATGGACAAGAATCAAAAATAAATCAAAACATTCAAGATTATATA
>DVLR01000057.1 GCA_018715425.1 Candidatus Merdenecus merdavium | reverse complement strand
ACCACCACTTAAGGATTCTGGATAACGGTGTTCAAATCCATCCAAATTTACTAGCTTTAAAGCATATTTTATTTTATCTTTAATATAATCAGCGCTTTTATTCTTTATCTTAAGGCCAAAAGCGATGTTATCCGCAATAGACATATGAGTGAAAAGAGAATATTTTTGAAAGACTGTATTTAATTGTCTCTTATTAGGGGATAGGTTTGTAATATCCTTATTTTCGAAGATTACAGAACCTTTATCGGGGCTTTCGAATCCTCCCAAAATACGAAGTGTGGTTGTTTTACCGCATCCACTAGGACCTAATAAAGTCATAAATTCATTTTCTTTTACCGTTAGATTGAAGTTGTCTAAAACAACTTCTCCATCGTAGGATTTTGTGATGTTTACAAAATCGATTAATTTTTTATTCATGATGGTAACTCCTTTCTACTTGTCATTCGTTTTCAATATTAAAAACTAGGTGGGGAACTTACCCAGATAAGTGTTGCTCCCGTTTTGTGGTGTGCTGTAATATAATGTCTTTTATTAGAAATAAAATAAAAAGATTCACCTTTTTTTGCTTTATGAACCTTGTTACCTAGATGGATAGAAATACTGCCTTGCATAACGTATCCAAATTCCTCTCCTTCATGAGGGTTATCCATATAGGTAGATCCACCTGGATCTAAAGTAATTTTAATGGGCTCCATAATATTTTTTTGAGCATTTGGAATAATCCATTCAATTTTATTTTGTAATTCGGAATCAATTTTTTGAAAGTAATCTACATGACTAAAAACAATTTGTTCGTTTGTATTATCATTAAAAAACTCTTTTAAATCGGTTCCAAGACACTGCAACACATCCACCAAAGTTGCAATAGAAGGAGAGGTAAGGTCTCGTTCCATTTGGGAGATAAATCCTTTTGAAAGCTCCGCTCTATCGGCAAGTTCCCCTTGGGTCAAGCCTTTTTGTATGCGTAACTCCTTTATCTTTTTACCTATATTCATATGTTCTCCTATTCTAATATTAAACCCAAAGTTTACTATAAGTAAACCTACAACTATTACATTATACTATGATAAGTGCATCTGTCAACCTGTTTTTTTTATGGGATTTATGGTTTTTTTATTAGGAAGCTATTTAAGGATAGAAGTAACAAGATTTTAAGATAATACCAGGAAGGCAATCCTATTGTGAACTCTGAACAATCCATTAAGGCCATGGAGATTGCAAAACAAATCTATGATGCAGGAATTGCACAGGACTTCAACGGATGGGATGAATATGAGGGAACGGTTGTTAATGAAAGTGTTGCAACGATTCCAGAAGCTGTTTGGATGATTGGTACAATCAAGGATAAGGCCCCTGATACAGCTGGAAAATGGGGAGTGATTGATCTTCCTAAGATAGAAGGAGAGGAAACCTTTAGTTCAGCCAATGGTGGCGGAGTGTTGTCAATTAATGCGAAGACGGCTCATCCAGAGTTGACAAAAGAATTCGTTAAATTTGCTATGACCGATGTGTCTCTTCAAGCGGAAGGTTTTGAAAATTATGGATTATATCCATCTTATATTCCAAGCTATGAAGACGAAATATTTGATCAAAGAGATGAATTCTTTGGAGAAGATGATATCTATTCCATATTCATTGAAAATGGAAAAAAGATTCCTGAATTTGTTATGAGCGAACATAACGCAGAAGCAAATGATTTAATTGGTGTTGCAGTATCTAAGATATTATTAAATGGAGCAGATGTGACTCAGACCATGAATGAGTTGCAGAATGAATTAGAAACAAAATTTGGAAAATAAAAGCACTTTTGATTCATAGGTGAGAAAATCAAACAAAAGGGTTGTGGCATAATACAATTGCCATAACCCTCTCGTCTTATCTTTCAAAAAAGGAGTTTCTTAGTGAATCGCAATTATTGTATCTTTGGGTGTTTCTTTCATATTCGTAAAATTCTGTTAACAAAAGGATAAAAATATGGTAAAATAATGAGTACTGTATATTCTTATAAAATAATGTAAATTGCCAGGAGGAATAGTAGATGAAAAATGGAAGATATATTGCCTATGTCGGTACATACACCCGTGGAAATAGCCAAGGAATCCACATCTATGATCTGAATATAGAAGAAGGATCTTTGAAGGAAAGAAAAGTTGTCCCTATAAATAATCCCTCTTATATCACCAAATCATATGATGGAAAATTTCTTTATTCTATAGCAGATGAAGGTGTGGAGTCTTTTAAAATTTTATCAGATGGAGATTTAGTCCCTATAAATAAAGTTGGAATCAATGGTATGCGTGGATGCTATTTAACGACGGATAAAAGAAATGAGAATTTGTACGTTGGTGGATATCATGACGGAAAAGTAACCGTTATTGAAATTAAAAAAGATGGTAGTTTAGGTGTTATCAGAGACGGTGTATTCCATAAAGGTCTTGGATCTGTGGCAGAACGTAATTTTAGACCTCATGTAAACTGTGTTACATTAACTCCAGAAGAGAAATATATCTGTGCTGTAGATAATGGGATTGATCATGTTAAGATCTATTGCTTAAGTGATAACACTCATACACTTCACCTGGTTGATATATTAAGATGTAAATTAGAATCTGCTCCAAGGCTTTTAAAATTTAGTGCCGATGGAAGATTTGCCTACTTAATTTCTGAACTCAGTAATACATTAGGAGTTTACCAGTATGATGGTAGTGGTCAAACACCAAAATTTGAACTGATACAAGAAGTAGTGACATCAGAAGAGAAACATTCAAACTGTGCAGCATCTGGCATGAAGTTCTCACCAGATGGAGAGTATTTATATTGTTCATCATCAGGAGATAATGTGGTAACAATATTTAAGGTGGATAAGCAAACAGGTATGGTTGAAACTGTATGCTCCCTACCTATTAGTGGTTCTTATCCTAAAGATTTGGATATTTTCCCAGATAACAGGCATCTAATCGTATTAAATCATGAATCCAATGAAATACGTACCTTCCAAATCGATTATGAGAAGAAAATATTTGTTCATAAACATAAGCCTTTAAAAATAGAAACACCAAATTGTATTTTGATCTCCAAACTCAATGAATAGAATAGAAACGAAAAGAAATTGAATTTACATTATGAGGAATCATAAGTTTCCATCATAAAGAATTGTTATAACATAATATAAAAGAAGAAGATCATAGCAAGAAAACGATTGTTTTGATCTTCTTCTTTTATATTTATTTAACGATTGGTTCTTTGTCTATCGTTACTATGTATCTCTTGTTATGATCTTACAAAGAATTCTTTGATTTTATCCATTCGAGAAGTCATGCTTGCCAACAGCATATCTAATACGGTAATAGCTGCCATGGATTCAATAACCACTACGGCTCTCGGTACAATAATAGGATCGTGACGTCCCTGGATATTAATTTCGATATGTTCACCCTTTTTATTGACTGTTTGTTGTAATGAGGCAATAGATGAAGTTGGTTTAATGGAAGCTCGAATAACAATATCGCTGCCATCGCTTAGTCCACCTAATATTCCACCAGCATGATTCGTGCGTTTTTTCATTTTCCCATCTTCTATATAAAAGCTATCGTTATTTTCTTGACCTGTACTCTTAGCTACCTGTGTACCAGCACCTATTTCCACAGCTTTTACGGCACCTAAGGACATGATTGCTTTAGCAAGATTTGCATCTAATTTTTCAAAAACTGGCTCGCCAATACCAGGAGGACAGTGTTTGACAATACATTCAACGACACCACCAGTAGAATTTTCTTCTTCGATGCATTGATCAAGATACGCTCTAGCCTTTTTTGCAGCATTAGCATCAGGCATTTTTAATGGATTATTGTTAATTTCTTCTTCATCAAAAATAGACATATCACAATCTATATTCCCGATAGATTTTGTATAAGCCAGAACTTCAATACCCAGTTCTTTTAATATTTTAGCGGCGATGGCACCAGCAGCAGTTCTTCCAATGGTTTCTCTACCAGAGGCGCGACCTCCACCTCTTGGATCGCGAAAGCCATACTTCATATCAAAGGTATAGTCAGCATGCCCAGGACGATAGTAAGACGCAATTTCATCATAATCTTCAGAACGTTGAGTTTTATTTAAGATCATCATAGATATAGGTGTTCCAGTTGTTTTTCCTTGGAAAATTCCAGACATAATCACAACGGAGTCACTCTCTTTACGGGGAGTAGCGTATTTGTTTTGCCCAGGCTTTCTTCTATCTAAATATCTTTGAATATCTTCCTCACTGAGAGAAAGTCCTGCTGGACAGCCATCTACAACTACACCAATACCTTTTCCATGGGATTCTCCCCAGGTACTTATTTTAAATATATTTCCATATGTAGATCCAAACATAGATACCTCCTATTGTAAAACTTTCTTTTTATTATATCTGTTACTCTCATGTTTGTAAAGCACTTCTTTAAAGTGCCACTTTAAAGTGAGAATATGAAAGAAGGGTCGTGAGAATCACAAATCAGATAAGATTGAATAAACTATAAGGAAAGAGATTTTATAGGAGCATATAATGGAAAAAAATAAATCTAGAGAAAGCCGAAGCGGAAATATCTGGAACAACAGAACCACAGAAAATACATCGACCAATGAATGTGCAGGATTACTACATGTGATAAAAAAGGGAGATACTCTATATAATCTTGGAAAAGAGTATGGAGTAAATGTATCTGTAATTATGGAGGCAAACCCCTATGTTAATATTTATAACTTACAAGTTGGGGATGAAATTTGTATACCGAGATATCAGCCTACACCAAGACCACAGGCTACACCATCACCACAACCCGTGCCAACACCTCAGATGACGCCATCACCATCTGTTCCCCAGGAACAACCACAAATTACACCAAGACCACAAGCTACACCAAGACCACAGGCTACACCGTCACCACAACCCGTGCCAACACCTCAGATGACGCCATCACCATCTGTTCCCCAGGAACAACCACAA
>DVLR01000056.1 GCA_018715425.1 Candidatus Merdenecus merdavium | reverse complement strand
TTGTCATATGAACATATACTTTTTTATATGACATATAGAAAGAAGGTACGCAGATGATTGTAAACAAGGGATTTTCAGTTAGTAATCTTGTAGGAATGTATGAAATCAAAGATGATTCAAAAGCATTTGGAAACATTTTTTCTAACAAGGCTATCGTCACCACTTATCCAGGAAAACTTAAACAAATCTATTCTCAGAATTCCTATGATGAAGGCTCTGTTGCTTATGAATTTGCTTCCATCAATATAGAAAGCTATGAATCAATTCTCAATTTTTGTCATAAATATGGTTTGCTTTCTACGAATCGTATCATGGACAACACCACCAACGATTATATTTTCTTTCGTAAAGAAAAAGCTATTTTTTCTGAAGTTGTTCCAGACGATGAACCCGATCAAGTTTATTTAAACAGTTTCATCCGTGATGTACTTACAATGCGTCAAATATTGTCAATTAAGTCTGCTTTAGATGCAAAAGACTATGTCACTTTGCTTGATAATATCATTCAAATTCTTCTTTGCTATCGTGATGATTCTGAAATCAATCTTTACTCAGAAACGGAACATTTTAATTTCTACTTTTATCAGGAATTAAGGGATCGGAATAACAGCGAATATATTCCAGAATTTGATATAGAAACTTTTAATGATATTGTAAAAGAACACCTACTCTCGTTAAATGACTTTATTCATATGCATGATATACCTGAATACTCTGACCAGCTTTTAGAAATCAATTACCAAGATATGTTCCATTGTACTTGGCAAAATTACCAGAGCCTTCTATCTAAGTTACTAACAGTTACCACATTGAAGATCAATGAAGACTTAAATAGAATCACGTTTTCAAATGAACTTTCTATGGAGCTTATAAGTGCTGCTCAAATCACAGAATCGGAGATTCGCAATGCTGCCATTACATGCATTTCAGATACACTAAACGCACAAACCACCTTGATAACACCTGATGTGCGATATGAAGCAAACACTCTAACTACCGATTGGAATATAGCCTCTCTATTAGAAGCTATGTATATGGAGTTAATAGTAACCTTTACCCCCAACACACAAATCAAAAAATGTGCAAACCCTACTTGTAATAGTTTCTTTGACGTTGGTATTGGCAATTCCAGAAAGATATACTGTTCAAACCGATGCGCTATGTTAATGGCTAAAAGGAAACAACGAGAACGAGATAAAGCGAACTCAAAATAGCCCCTCATGCAGGGGCTATTCCTTTACTTATTCAAGAACAATGCTATCATTTTCTCTATTCTTCGCACCTCATCTAAATCGCAATCTGTAAGCATTTCATTGATATTACTCATGGAATCGTTTCTTTCATTTTCTTTTCCCTTATCCCCAAAATACAAATAATCTGATGTCACCTTTAGAATTTCACAGATATGAACTAAATGCTCTGGCATACAAGTGACTTTACCATTTTCAATTTTCGATATGCTATCCACCGACAATATCAATTTCTCTGCTAAATTTTCCTGTGTCATACCCGAATTCTTTCTTGCTGCTTTTAATCTCTTTCCAAACTCCATTGCATCATAATTTCTTTCAAACATAATAATCTCCATCCTTTCGTTTTCTGCGGTTCGAAACGTTTAAGGCTGGAAAATTACTCCTACTACTATTAAATTGTTGCACAAAAAAAGGACGCATGAGAAAGTCCAGTCCTTAACTGGTTTCTTTCCCATGCGTCCACGGTGAGTCCGATCTTGCAGGCATCAGTCCTGCTTGGTGCAATCGTCTCCCATATCATGAGGCCATCATTCTATTGTTATTTGTCCTACCGGCATTATCACTATCACCGGCATCTGATGAACTACTTGATATACTTTAGATGAATACTCTGCCTTCCTTATCCATCAGGGCTTTTATCATTCCCTCGTTGTACTTTTTCAGCACCGCTACTCTGGTGCATTTATTGGTATGGCATCGAATAATCATTCCTGGTAATACTGGAGAATCATCATCTCCACTTAGAACGTATGCCATCTTCATGCTTTTCTTGCACACTCTGCAATAAAAATCTACTTGTTTAATCTTCTTCTCTACTTTCATTTATCAGTCTGCTCCTTTACAATCCAAAATTATCAGTTCGATTTTGTCTTGAAAGGAAAAGGGAATCACCTTTGCAAGTACTTCCTGCCGGGTGTTCCGATGCATACCTGTCTTATATGCCCCGGCATAATGCTGATCTTCGAAGCCAACTGATTACATACCACCGCACATAATCAGGCTCCAGCTTTTCCCTCTACAAACCACATATTGTTATCTTCATAAAACAGATAACTGTCCTTTCCATCAATTACACAGGTGTATCTCATGCCCACACCTCCTGCCTTCAGACTGGCTGCCCTGCGCATATCCTTCACACGCTGTATCTCATAAATCCTGTCATCCTTCCACACGAAGCTCTTTGGTGTCAGAATGCCATCCTTGGAAAATTCGGCAGTCACATCCACATATACTTTTACACAATCCAACCTACATCCCCCTCACAATCACAATAGGATTCGGCATCTTCGGTGCATATCCGATCACACCTATGTCCTGTAAATGTTCCAACTCCAGATACA
>DVLR01000055.1 GCA_018715425.1 Candidatus Merdenecus merdavium | reverse complement strand
GCTACAGGAGAAAAAATAAGAACGATTCAATTAGCCATACAAACCTTCTTTGGATCGAAACCAATTAACTATGGACCGATTATGGCATCATTAACCATATCTGCGATTCCCATGTTAATCATGTTTATTGCACTTCAGAAGTACTATGTAGAAGGGATTGCGTCAACTGGCATTAAAGGATAAGGTTGGGGTAACATCCTGTAATCTACAAACAGTTTATTTTTAGTTTCTATTCATGAAAAGGGGACCGCTTTTTTTAAAAGCAGTCCTCTTTTAAGAATAAAAAATTTATGACTTAGTTGATCGTAATACCAGCACTTGCATAGCCGATGACGGTATTGACTAAGCTAAGTCCCGTAGACGTAGCCGAAATGACCAGTAGATAACGATGGTTCGTGGTAACTGGAACGGAAAGACCAGTTAAGTTTGCACTAAGAATATCACCAATTGCTACAACACCAGTCAATGCTGGTAAATTTAAGGATGTTGCTGCAAGAGGGGTAAAAGTATTATTTGGAGTTGTGGATTCATAGATTTTCATGTTTAACGTAATACTTGATCCCACTAGCGCAAGTGCAGCTGTAACGCTGAAAAATCCAGCGATGGCTGTAATGGTACCGTTTCTTGGAGCAGAGAAGGCAAAGTTAGTAAGTCCAACAGTATTAATAGTAGAACCTAAAATAGATACTGAGGTAGCTGAGCTACCAAATCCCATAACTCCGAAAGTTCCCGCCAAACCTCCAGCAATGGTGGTAACAGCAACAGGAGAACCAGAAGCAAAAGGAATGATTGCAGAGGCACCTGTAGCGCCATCAGCCCCAGTAGGTCCCGTAGCGCCGTCAGCGCCGGTAGGTCCCGTAGCGCCGTCAGCACCAGTAGGTCCTGTATTTTATGCTCAACACTACATTTGAAAAAGAATAATTACCTTCAACTATCTTTAGATTACTTCATTTTCCACTACAGAAAGTGAATATTTGTTGTTTTCAATGAAATCAACGATACGTTTGTATTCATCATCGAATTTGAAATATATTGTTATTCCTCCATTTTCATGAATATGGATTACTTCTACAAGTTCTATAAGAATAGCTTGTGAAAGCTCTTTTATGTTCTCATATTTCAAAAATATTTGAAAATATGGGTTATTAGAGGAAACATCTCTTTCCATTATGTCAATCTGTTCTTTAATCTGTTCAATTCTTTTGTCAAGTTGTTGCTCTTCTTGTTCAAACTTAGCTTTCATCTTATGGTACTGCTCATGAGTAATATCTCCACCTTTCCAATCTATATATAAGCCTGAAATTAAATTTTCAGTTTTTCCATGTTCTCGAATACAGAGTTTCAAAAGTTCTTCTAAGCGAATAGACTTTGTCTGAACAACAGGGGTCTTGTTAATGTTTTGAATCACTGTTTCCAGCGATTCAATCAACTCAATTTGTTTTTGGATTGCTAATAAAACTGCATTTTCCAAAACATCCAATCGCATGGTATGTTTTGTGCATTTGTCTTTTGATTTTCTTTTATAAGTAGAGCAGTAATAGTAGACAAATGACTTAGATGGGCGTCTTGTCATAGACTTTCCACAGTCAGCACATTTTAAAAAACCTGCAAATAGATAATTTGTTTTTTTACCTGGTGCTGCACGTGTATCCTTTTTTTGCAACTCCTGTGCCATTTCAAAAATCTCCAATGTAACAATAGCTTCATGAGTGTTTTCTACTTGATACCATTCTTCCTCTGGTACTCTTATCATTTTATGTACCTTATAGCTAATTGTTCTTTGCTTCCCTTGTACCATAGTTCCGATATAAAACTTATTTTTTAAAATTCTTGAAATAGTACTTCCAGACCAAAGACCATCATTCTTCTCAATATTAGGATTATGGTATTTAGATCCATTTAATTCTTTATACAGAGCAGGATTAGGGATACCAAGTTCATTGAGCTTTCTTGCGATTCCTTCTTTGCTCATATTGCCTACTAGAACTTCATGTTCTACACCATTATCATCTATAATGATCTTTGTACTACCATCTCCATATACAAACCATTGGAAAATATTTCTTACTATCTGTGCAGCATCCTCATCAATAATTAGTGCATTTTTGTCTTCAGGGTGTTTAGTGTATCCATAGGGAGCAAAAGCACCAATGAATTCACCACAACGTCTTTTGGTATCAAAAGTTCTTCTAATATCACTTGAAGTTTTATAAGCAAAACGATCATTCATCAATCCGTTAATTGGAACTTCTAAACCATTGACTGCTTCTGGATTTAAGAAAGTATCTACTTTAGGATCGCCAAGGGTGATAAAACGGGTCTTGCGTAAAGGGAAGAAGTTTTCTAAAAAATAACCTTGGTCAGAATAGTTACGAAAAGCACGAGCGAGGTTTTTGCATATAATACAATTTACCTTTCCAATTTCCACATCATGAATCATTCGTTGAAACTCAGGACGCTCATAATCTGTGCCGGTTAATCCGTCATCCGTATATACATCAACTAATACATATTCACCCTCAAAAAACTTTTCTAAAAACTCTATTAGTATTTTTTTCTGATTTATTATGCTTAGGCTTTCATCGTTGCCATCATCTTTAGAAAGACGAATATAAAGAGCAGTGTACCATACTACTTTTTTTCTTGCGGTATTTGCCTGTGATTTTCGTATTCGTGCCATTTTTGCCTCCAATCCTGCATAACCACATTTCTACTATGTCGCACCATACTGAATCTGTCAGCTTTGTCGTGTGCGAATAAAAAGTTCTTGCAAAGCAGTTTCGAGATTTGTACCGCTTTTAGAAAAACATACTCTAACAGGAACATCACCACAACGAAAACAGTATGGATTTCTTATTTGCCCTAAAAAATCTAAAATTTTGTTTTCGTGTGTTAAGTCTTTTCTTATGTTAATAGTAGAGATATCTACTAATTCCTCTTTTTCTAATGTTTCTATACTTTGTTCACTCATGGCATCTAATTGTCTACTTGTAATCATCAGTGTTCCTCCCTTCTAATCTAAGAAAAAGCTATTTTTGAAATTAGCATTTTCCATTACATACTATGAACTATAGAATGTCCATTATGATAAAGGGGGATGGAGACGTTGGCAAGGACTGTTGTTTATTCAGAGAATTATTTTGCATAGTTTTATTATCAAAAAATACCAGATAATAGAAAATAAATCATTGATTTTAACAACTCACGGATATTGCGAAGAGAAGCTTATCTTTTAGATATGTTTGATAACCTAAAGGGAAGATGAGTTTTGAAACGCATTGTTGATTATAAATCCATGATGGGATTTCTGCTAAGTTGATGAAACCCTGAAAGATCCGACTCTCAGGGTTTCTGTTGTCCACTTGCATTTAATTTCTTTTTCGGAATTCCTCAGGGGAGATTCCCCAATATTTTTTGAATACTTTGCCAAAATATCCAGCATTCGTATATCCAGATTGCTCTGCGACTACATAAATGGGTGATTCAGGTGATTGAAGAAGCTTTTTTGCAGCTTCCATTCTAATTTTTGTAAGGTAAGAAGAAAAATTTACTCCAGTTTCTTTTTTAAAAATACAGCTAAGATGAGAGGGAGTAATATTTACCAAATCAGAAATTGTGTTTAAATCAATATTATCCATGTAGTGAGAACGCACGTATGTTTTGATTTTTAAAATCTCCGAGCGCTCTCCAGAACGTTTATTTTGTAAAAAGGAAATAAAACATTTTGTGAAATTTAATAGCGCGTGTTCACATGTTAAATATGTTTTTTGAGAGCGCATAGTTTCGAAGATATTATCATCACCCATTTTTATTTTATGGATAGAAAAGTTCTGATCTCGAGCTACTTTGGCATAAATATTTAAAATTTCAGATATGTATGTGTGACACTTTACAATGGGGAAAATATCCTCATTTAATTGATTCATTAAATAGGTTGAAATTTTGCATGCTTTCTCTTGGTTTTCAGATAAAAGTGCATCATAGAGCTCCTGATCTAATTCATTTGTGATAAAAGGGATATCATCTTGGCTGATTTGTTCATACTCGATAGTATTATGCATTTCATAAAAATTGCATACAATCAAAGCTTCTTCCGCTTGTTGGAATCCAGTGCTAAAATCTTTATAATCATTTAGGGGACAACTGATTCCGAAATTGATTGTGCTATTTGCATATTCTTTCATGGCAGCAGAAATCTGGCGGTAAAGATTCTCCATTTTTGTGGCATCCTGAATTAGAAGGTATCCTGTTTCTTCAATCGGCACAATTTCAAGTCCTTCGTAGCGATTACAGATTTGATCTAGAACATTATATATAATCTTGTTTTGATTTAAGTATGTTATTTTTGATTCATGTGTATCAGAAGAGAATAGTATCAACCGATAGTCCTGCAGTGACAATGAAAGTCCTATATTGTGTATGGTATTACGGACTTGTTCTGCAGATCCTATTTCCTGATTTATCAGTTTTTTTATAAAAAGATACTTTAAATCATCCATGTGAAGAGAAAAATTTGCTCTATTCTCGTTCGTCTGTTGAAGTTTCTCCTTGATTTCATTTAGCAAGTCTAGAAGTTCTTGTGGTTCAATAGATAACTTCAAAATATAATCCTTTGCCCCATATTTCATAGCTTCTCGTACCAATTCGAATTCATTAAAGCAACTTAAGATAATGGTTGGTATGGAAATATTTATACTCTTCAATTTTTTCAATAATGTAAGGCCATCCATTTTTGGCATCTTGATATCTGTAATCAGAATATCTGGTTTTAAGGTAATAATTTTATTATATGCATCTTCTCCGTTCCAGGCCTCACCAATAACTTCGAAACCATTTTCCTCCCAAGGGATAATAGCTTTAAGACCAGCACGGACTAAAGTATCATCATCTGCTATCAGTATTTTTATCATAATTCTCCTTTACAAACGGGATCTGTATATTAGGTTGTTTCTTATTGGGAAAAATAATAGTAACTTCTGTTCCGACTTGCTCATCAGATTGAAAAGATAGACCATATTTATCACCATAGGCGAGTTGAATACGCTCTTGCACATTACTTATGCCAATACCCCGAAAGACAGATCTTTGTTCTTTGCCTACGTCTTTTTGCAATATTTTTTGCAATTTGTCTTTGGATATACCTCTGCCATTGTCTATTACCCTCAGGTAGATTTGGCGGTCTTTAGTTTCACCAGAGATTTTAATGGAGAGAAATTCTCTAAAATCAATATTGTGAATAATGGCATTTTCCACTAGAGGTTGTAAAATCAGTTTCAATGTATAGCTGGATAAGATTTCTTCGTCAATGTCATAGATCACTTCGAATCTTCCAGGATATCTAATTTTCTGTAATTGGACGTAGCTCTTAATGTTAGTAAGTTCCTCTTGAATTGGTAAAATATCGTTGATTTTGTTCATACTTATTTCTAGTAAACGGCCCAGAGATGTTATACTTGATGTGATATTGTCTGTGTGGGCAGCTACGGACATCCATTTTATGGAGTTCAAAGTATTGAACAGAAAGTGAGGGTTTATCTGTGCTAAAAGCATTTCGTATTGTAAAGCATTTTCACGCTCCTGCTTATCTTTTATTTCCTGTATAAGTTTTTTGAGTTTGTGCACCATCTCATTAAATATATTTGCTAAAATTCCAATTTCATCTTGCGAACCATTCGTTTTCACTTCAACATCCAAATTCCCGTGAATGACTTTACCCATCTGTTCTTTTAGCTGGGACAGGGGAGTGAGCTGAAAAGAAATTGCATAGAAAGATACAATTAAGCATAGCAGTGTGAGAATCAGTGAAATTATGATGATAAGTGAACGTAATTCGTACCAGTCTTTATATAAAGATGCCGTAGAGATTGTGCTAACAAGAACCCAATCAGCAGCTGGAATGTTGTGTTTTTTGATTATTTGTTCATCACTAGAGACCTTTCCAGCCGAACATATTGTGTCACCTAAGGAATCCAAGAGATTCATCGATCCAGTAACAGTATTTAAACTATTTTCCAAATCCACCACTGGTATAGAGATAACTAGATAAAAAGTATCTGAACAAAAGTCTGGCAGTTTTCTTATGCAGGAAATATATTTTTGGTCTTTTTCAAAATTTCTATAACTTGAATGAACGTTAGAAAAGAAACTTCCTTTTTCAATTTGGTCTTGATAAAAATCATGATATCTAAATTTTTGTTCTGGCAATGTAGAGTATAAAAGCTCGTTTTTTGATAAAATATTAATATCGCCATGAGAATTCAAAAGGGAGTTATTTACATTTTGAATCAGCTCATTTATAGTTTTATAACTTTTCAAATAGTCATAGTCTTTTACAGGATTTTTGATGCATAAATCTTTGTAGTTATCAAGAGAAACCAGATAGTCAGAAGCTTTTATAATGTTTATACAATAATCTTCTATATTCTTACCGACCTGTTTGATATTTTCGGTTCCCACTTCCAGCGCTTTTTCTTTAATGATGATTTCTGCTCGCCTATTTGAGTAAAAAAACAGTACTAAATAAGGTATTAGAATAAAGACAATAATAATAATAAAAAGTCGGTATGATAATTTAATATTTTTAAAATGTTTCTTCATTTGTCCCTCTATCTAGTGCATGGTAGTGTCAAGTTTGACTACCTTTTTTATTGTTTAAACCTTGATTTTACGGGAGTTTGCAATAAAAAGAGCAATGACCTCCCTTTTTTGGTATAATGTAAGCACCACACTCAACAGAATACGAAAGGTA
>DVLR01000003.1 GCA_018715425.1 Candidatus Merdenecus merdavium | reverse complement strand
AGAAGACGTTAGATGGTTTAGCCTTGGAAATGAAACCAAGAGTCTAGTGTGTACTATGGATCAACCATTAGGTTTAAATGTATCCAATTATACAGATGAAGAAATCGAGGTAGCCAATCATCCTTGGCAGTTAAAAAAAGCAGAAGATATCATCATTCATTTAGACTATTTGCATTCAGGGTTAGGTAGCAATAGTTGTGGACAAGAACAACTAGAAGAACATAAAGTAAAACGTCAAGATTTTTCGATGTCATTTAACTTACAGATTACCCATAAAGGTTTGGAAGAGGAATCAGCGATGAAAAAGTATATCGATTCGTTCAATTCATAAAGGATGAAGCTAACAACCATGTATTGTTGTTAGGATCTCATTCAAAGTAGATGAATGGTAAAGTTCGGGATAGAAAGGAAATAAATAGTATGATCAAAGATAGATTTGAGACGGAAATCAAAAATACTATGGGCAGTGACGATTGGATTATTTTACAGGAATCTTATAAAACAGAGCAAAACCTTCAATATGAGAGTTTATTTAGCCTAACCAATGGATATTTAGGAATAAGAGGAAGCCATGAAGAAGGAACAAAGATAACACTTCCGTATGTATATATTAATGGAGTCTTTGATAAATCAGAAGCCTTTATGAGAGAGCTTGCGACCTTGCCTAATTGGCTTGGAATTAAACTTTATATTGAAAATGAGTTAATTGGAATTGAGGATTGTAACATCCTAGAATATTCTCGTGCTCTTGATATGAAAAATGCTACTCTTATAAAACGAGTTCTTTTAGAAGATAGGAAGGGTAGGCAGACATTAATTGAAGGTATGAGATTTGTAAGCCGTGCAAATATTCACCGAATGGGGATAAAACTATACGTAACACCGATAAATTATAATAGTATCATTCAAGTTGAAAACATCATAGATGGAACCATTTATAATTTTTACGATGCACCTCGTTTTAAAGTAAAACATACCTATTTGATTGCAAATGAAAGTTTGGACCAAGATGGATTATACATGGAAGTTGCTACTCGGGATCATCACCTTCATGTAGGTGTAGGTTGTTCTTTAAGAATCTATAAAAATGGTAAAGATATGATGAAAAATCGTGCTTTCCGCAAATTTGGCCAGGAGGCAATAGAGTTTGGCGATTATCAGGCGATCCAAGGGCAAACAGTAGAAATTGTAAAGTATGCATCCATGTATACAGAGAGAGAAGTTCCACCTTACGCCCTACATATGAAGATCAAAGAAGAGATAGAATCCTTTATTTCTGAAGGTTTTGATGCTGAGTTAAAAAGTCATACTGAGGTTTATGATTCCATGTGGAGGGAGGCGGATATTCGAATTCTAGGTGATTTTGATTTAGATCGGGCAATCCGTTTTAATATTTTTCATTTAATGAGTACTGCTAGTGAACATGATCAGAGGGTAAACGTTGGGGCAAAACTATTATCGGGTGAAGAATATGGAGGCCATGCTTTTTGGGATACAGAAATTTTTATGTTACCTTTTTTTGCTCATATTTTTCCTAAAACGGCACGTAATTTAGAAAAATATCGCTATGGACTTTTAGATGCAGCAAGAGATAATGCGAAAAAGAATGGCTATAAGGGAGCACAATATCCATGGGAATCAGCAGATGATGGAACCGAGCAATGCCCAGATTGGACGATCGAACCAGATGGTACTTGTTATCCTTGTTACGTTGCTGTCTATGAGCACCACGTAACAGCTGCTGTGGCATATGGTATTTATAATTACGTTAAAATCACGAAAGATCAAGAATTTCTTCTAAAAGAAGGTGCTGAAATTTTAACTGAAACGGCAAGATTTTGGGCTAGCCGGTGTGAGTATGCAGAGGAAAAAGATAGATACGAAATTAATCAGGTAACGGGTCCAGATGAATGGCATGAACCAGTAAATAATAATTTGTATACAAATTATCTTGCTAGGTGGAATTTACGTTATGTGATCCAATTGGTGGATGGATTAAAAAAAGACCATCAAGATGCTTATGATACCTTGATTGCATCCACAAGTTTAACAGATGAAGAAGTTGAAAAGTGGAAAGAGATACAAGAAAAAATGTATCTTCCAAGAAAAGAAGGAACGAAACTTCTAGAGCAGTTTGAAGGATATTTTGATCTTGACGAAGTATTGATAGAAGAATATGATAAAAATGATTGGCCAGTGCGACCAGTAGCTTTGAAAAATAAAAAAGCTAGAGAAACACATATTATCAAACAGGCTGATGTGGTTATGCTTCTTCACTTAATGGGTGAAGAATTTGATGGTGAAACAAAAGAAATAAATTACCATTATTACGAGAAACGTACCTTACATGGATCGTCATTAAGTCCAAGTATCTATTCCATCATGGGATTGAGGGTAGGCGATGACTCTAAAGCATATCGTTATTTGAGACGAGCAGCATTTATAGACTTATTAGATTTACAGAAAAACACCAGAGAAGGTATCCATGCAGCTAATACAGGTGGAGTTTGGCAGACGGTAGTCTTTGGATTTGCGGGTGTATCCGTACAAGAGGATGGGATTTTAAGTATTCAACCGAACCTTCCTAAAGAATGGGATGGAA
>DVLR01000054.1 GCA_018715425.1 Candidatus Merdenecus merdavium | reverse complement strand
GGCATCATGGCCAAATCTGCTCCTAAAGAAAAAATCGCCATTCCAATAATCAGTAATAACGTTCCTGTCAATAATAACATCAATGTTCCAGTAGGCATAGGTGCAATGGTAAAATGAAGTAAGAGTATGATGGCACTAATGGGCAATGCCGATTTAGCCGACTCTAATAATTTTTCCATAAGGTTTTTGGTCATTGAAACCTCCTGCCTAAATCCATCTACGAGTTACGTAAACAATCTATACTTATGTTTATGATTCTAGCTTATCATAATAACAAATTCAAAACAAGAGACAATTTAAGATCTTATTTTATCACAAAGGCCCTATATTTTACCATTTCACGTTTCACTATTTTCTATTGTCTACTGTCTTCATTATGAAAACAGTATCCATTCATGTATTGCAAAAGGAATGCTGGTTCCTTTTGCAGAACCAGCATTCCTTTTGATATCATAGGATCCATTAAAGAGCCAAAGCTAAATCATAAGCACCCCAAATTACATCCATCAAATTTCCTACATGGGCTGCATCTCCTAAAATATGTCTATTGGATTTATCTTCCATTGTTAACGGAACGTAACTATCGTATCCTACGGCTAAGATAACATGATCCGCTCCTATTACTTTGGAATCACCATTTTCTAAATCTATAACGACTCCATTAGGTGTAATTTTCTGGAGTTTGGCAGAAGTTTGAACATTCACATGATAGTCCTTAAATATCTGCCTTAGCATATTAGCGTTTGCAGCACTGAGACCAGGAATTTGTAAAATATCATCCAACATTTCTACAACAGATACCTGTTTTCCTTCTCTTACTAAATCATAAGCAATTTCACATCCCGTAAGTCCACCACCTATAACTACAACGTTCTCTCCAACGGATTTACGACCAAGTAGAAAATCAATGGCTTCTATTACGTGTTCACCATCTATCCCTTCAATTGGAAGATTCTTTGGCTTGGCTCCTGTTGCTATAATAATTTCATCAGCATCGAAGGAATCCAATAATTCATCTGTAACCGTAGTATTTAGTTTTACTTCTATAGAAAGATCTTTGATCTCTTTTAGATACCACTCAATTAATTTTCTATCTGCTTCTTTAAAATCTGGTGCAGCAGCAGCGATAAAGACACCGCCTAGTTTGTTGCTTTTTTCATATAAACTTACATCATGGCCTCTCATTGCACAGACTCTTGCTACTTCCATACCACCAATTCCGCCACCTACAACCACTATCTTTTTCTTTTTATCTGCAGGTATTATCTGATACTTTTCTTCTTGCATAGCAGCTGGATTAACGGCGCAAGACGTTCCTTTCCCTTCGAATAAGCGTCCAAAACATCCGTTATGACAAGCAATACAAGGTCTGATCTTTTCCACTTCTTCCTTTTGAACCTTCTCTGGCCAATCGGCATCAGCTAAAAGCTGTCTGGCAAGTCCAATTCCATCTATGACCTGATTTTCTATGGCTGGAAGTGCTACATCTAAGTCTTCCATACGTCCAGCGCAGATGACTGGAATATCAACAAATTGTTTTATGTAAGAAGCTTCTGGAAGGTTACATCCCATAGGCATATACATAGGTGGATGTGCCCACCACCAGGAATCATAGGATCCATTGTCTGCATTGAGCATATCACATCCTGCATCCTCTAAAATACGTGCCACTGCAGGACTTTGCTCTAAACTTCTACCAAACTCTACGTAATCTTCACCAGGTAATGCTCCTGAGTTAAATTCTTTCATCTTACTTGTAACACTGTAACGAACGGAAACAATAAAGTCTTCGCCACAAGCTTTTTTTATTCCCTTTATGATTTCTGTGGTAAACCGCAAACGGTTTTCAAGGGATCCACCATACTCATCTGTTCTATGATTGGTTGCTGATATGGAAAATTGATCAAGAAGATATCCTTCATGTATTGCATGAACTTCAACACCATCTAGCCCACCATCTTGAGCAAATTTCGCTGTTTTTATAAATGCATCTATTATATCTTCAATTTCAACCTTCGTCATTTCCCGATGCTTTTTCTCTGGAATCCAAACATTAGGTAACTCTGATGGTGCTATCATTGCTTTTGCAGGATCCATATCTTTAGGAACCATACCTGAGTTAATAGAGAGTACACGCCCCATACCAGCACCCAGTTGCATGACTACCTTACAATCATAAGAATGCATTTCCTTCATAAACTCTTGAAGTGGTTTTAATGCATGTTCTCTAGCCTCATAAAGCCAGCCACCTCGCCCCCACATATCAGTAACGAGTGCAATTCCAGTTACAATTAAGCCAACGCCACCTTTTGCACGTTCTAAGTACATATCGGCAGATTTTTTCTCGAACTTACCCTGTTCGATTAATGCTGTACCTCCCATGGGGCACATCACAATTCTGTTCTTAATCCTTGTGCTTCCAACTGTCATTGGTGTAAATAATGCATCATATTTTCCCATTTGCGTACCACCTTTCTTTTCTTTTATAAACACCATTCAGTGAATGGTATTCACTTAAATAGTAGCATAGAAACACCATATTGTCAATTAAATAACAATCTTTTCCCTCGACATGAAATGACAATCTTTTTGCTCAACTAAGGAGCTTATCTTGTATCTTTAAAGGAATTTCTGTATACTGTTATAGAAGAAAAAAGGAGATAAAAGAAATGAGCGAAAGAATAACCCCCAGAAGGTTACAAGCAGAAGAAACTAAGAAACGTATATATAAAAGTGCATTACAGCTTTTTAAAGAAAAGGATTTTGAAGATGTAACCATTGCCCTTATCTGCAAGAATGCTGGTGTATCCACTGGCCATTTT
>DVLR01000053.1 GCA_018715425.1 Candidatus Merdenecus merdavium | reverse complement strand
ATCATATGTTGAAATTTAAAATTTGTTCTCTTTAGCGTGGGAGAATTAAAAAGATATTCAACTTTTATCTAAAGAAAACCAACAATTGATTGATTTAAACATGTTAAATTTAGATTTTAGAAAAAATTCGAACTAAATCAAAAAGATATTCTATGGAATAGAGGTAAGAAAATAGTTATAATTATTGTAAGAAATAAAAAAATATTGGGAGGAATATTAGAATGAAAAGAAAAATTCTAGCAACAATCCTAGCAGCAACATTAGTATTTAGTTTAGCTGCATGTGGAGGAAATGGTGAAACACCAACAGTAAACGATAACGCATCAGAGGCATCAAAAGAAGAGAGCCAAGATACAGAGGGGGAGGATGATAAATCCACTTCAGAAGATACTGAAAAAGATGATGCGGACAAAGGTGGTAATTCAGGCGATTTGATCACAGTTGGTTTTTCCCAAGTAGGTGCAGAATCCGATTGGCGTACAGCTAATACAGATTCTATGAAATCAACCTTTAGTGAAGAAAATGGCTATGAGCTTATTTTTGCTGATGCACAGCAAAAACAAGAAAATCAGATAACAGCTATTCGAAACTTTATTCAACAAGAGGTAGATTACATAGTTCTTGCACCAGTTACAGAGACTGGATGGGAGCAAGTGCTTAAAGAAGCGAAAGATGCAGAAATACCTGTTATCATCGTTGACCGTATGGTAGAGGTTACAGATGATAGCCTATATACTGCATGGGTAGGATCAAACTTTAAACTAGAAGGTCAAAAGGCTGCAGCATGGTTAGATGAATATCTAAAGGCAGTAGGACGTGATTCAGAAGAAATTAACATAGCAAATATTCAGGGAACTATTGGTGCATCTGCCCAGATAGGTCGTACGGAAGGTCTTGAAGAAGCAGTAGAAGCCCACGATAACTGGAACATTATTGCACAGCAAACAGGTGAATTTACACAGGCAAAAGGACAAGAAGTAATGGAATCCTTCTTGAAACAATATGGTGAGCAAATCAATGTAGTATATTGTGAAAATGATAATGAAGCATTCGGTGCCATTGATGCGATCACTGCAGCTGGATTTCAAGTTGGAAGTGAAGAAGGTCAGATCATGGTTATGTCTTTTGATACAACAAAAGCAGGTCTTACTGATACATTAGCAAGTAAAATTACTTTAAATACTGAATGTAACCCATTACATGGACCACGTGTGGAAGAGTTAATTAACAAATTAGAAGCTGGAGAAGATGTTGATAAAAAAGCATTCGTTGATGAGACAATGTTTGCAGCTGATGATAAAGTATCTAGCATTACCGTTGATGGTGAGACTTACGAAGTAACAACGATTACACAGGAGATTATCGATTCCCGTGCATATTAAATATTCCACTTTAGAAATGCTGATCTAAATGACTGGAAGATAACTAAAGAGCGTGGTAATTTCATGCCACGTTCTTTTTACGCTCAAATATAGGAGAACCAAGAAAGCAGGTGAACGGATTTATGGAACAAAAAACCGTATTAAAGATGAGTGGAATCAGTCAAACTTTCCCAGGAGTTAAGGCTTTACAGAAGGTGAACTTTTCTTTGTTAGAAGGAGAGATCCATGCATTAATGGGAGAAAACGGAGCAGGTAAATCTACTTTAATTAAGGTGCTTACAGGTGTTTATGAGCTACAAGAAGGAACCATAGAGATGGAAGGGAAACAAATTGTGAACCATTCTCCACAAGACGCACAGAACCAAGGAATCAGCACTGTATATCAAGAGGTCAACCTATGTCCTAATTTAACCGTTGGTGAAAATTTATTCATAGGTAGAGAACCACGTAAATTTGGAATGATTGATTGGAAAACCATGAATAAAAAAGCTGGAAAACTATTAGAGAGCCTTGATATTCAAGTTGCACCAACACAGCTTCTAGAGGAATGTTCCGTGGCTATTCAGCAGATGATTGCCATTGCACGTGCAGTAGATATGGAATGTAAGGTTTTAATTTTAGATGAACCTACTTCATCTTTAGATGATGTAGAGGTAGAAAAACTATTTACTTTAATGAGACGGTTAAGAGAAAAAGGCGTTGGAATTGTCTTTGTAACCCATTTCCTAGAACAGGTATATGAAGTATGTGATCGAATCACTGTACTGCGTAATGGTGAATTAGTAGGAGCTTATGAGATTAAAGATTTACCTAGAGTCATGCTAGTGGCTAAAATGATGGGAAAAGATTTTGATGATTTGGAAGATATTAAAAGTGGTCATTTGGAACAAAAATTTGAAGGTGAGCCTGTTATAGAAGCAAAGGGAATTGGACATAAAGGAACCATTCATCCTTTTGATTTCACTATTAAAAAAGGTGAAGTGATTGGACTTACTGGTCTATTGGGATCTGGTCGTTCTGAAATGGTCCGCTCTATCTATGGGGCCGATAAAGCGGATAGTGGAACACTTAAGGTAAATGGAAAAGAAGTTAAAATTAATAAACCTTTGGATGCTATGAAACTTGGAATGGCTTATCTTCCTGAAGACAGAAAAGTAGACGGAATCATTGCAGATTTATCGGTAAGGGAGAATATTATTATTGCTTTACAAGCAAAAAAAGGGATGTTTCATTTGATGAGTCGTAAAGAGATGGAAGAAGCGGCAGATAAGTACATTGACATGCTTCGGATAAAAACAGCTAGTAGGGAAACACCTATTAAGAGTTTATCAGGAGGTAATCAACAAAAAGTAATTCTGGGACGTTGGTTATTGACCAATCCAGAGTATTTAATTTTAGATGAACCGACCCGTGGTATTGACATTGGTACAAAAACAGAAATACAAAAACTGGTTTTAGAATTAGCTGATCAAGGTATGGCTGTCACATTTATCTCCTCCGAAATAGAAGAGATGCTTCGTACTTGCTCTCGCATGGATGTTCTTCGTGATGGTAAGAAAGTAGGAGAGTTAAGCGGAGATGAATTGCGTCAGGAGGTTATTATGAAGACAATTGCAGGAGGTGAAGACCATGAGTAAAGGTATGGAATCTAATAAAAATCTTGTTAAGAAGATAACAGGTAGTCGCCTGTTTATGCCAATCATGTGTCTCATCGTTGTATTATTGATCAATGTGATAAAGACTCCTGGATTCTTCAAAATAACGATAAATAATGGCGTACTATATGGATATGTCATTGACGTTATTAATCGTGCTTCAGAATTAGTAATCTTAGCTATAGGTATGACTTTAGTTACAGCTGCATCAGGAGGACAGGACATTAGCGTTGGAGCTGTTATGGCAGTAGCAGCTGCAGTGTGTTGTCAAATTCTATCTGGTGGGGAAGTAAGTGTAACTGCATTTGCCAATCCTTTAATATTTGCAATACTTGCAGCATTAGTGGCAGGAGCAATCTGTGGTGCTTTTAACGGAATGCTAGTTTCCAGATTTGGTATACAGCCCATGGTGGCCACCTTAATTTTATATACAGCAGGTAGAGGTGTAGCGCAACTGATTACAAAGGGTCAGATCACATATATTCGTGTGGATGCGTATCAATCAATTGGCGGATACATCGGGAAAAGTCCTATACCAACCCCAGTTTTTTTAACGCTTATTACAGTTATTATCGTATCGATTGTATTGAAAAAAACAGCTTTAGGATTATATATCGAAAGTGTAGGTATTAATGGAAGTGCATCTCGTCTCGTTGGTTTAAATTCAACGAGAATCAAATTCTTAGTATATGTAATCTGTGGTTTATTAGCAGGCGTTGCAGGTGTTCTGGCTTCAGGACGTATTTATTCTGCTGATGCTAATAATATTGGATTGAACCTAGAAATGGATGCCATACTGGCAGTAGCATTAGGAGGAAACGTACTAAGTGGTGGAAAGTTTAATTTAATGGGTTCTGTAATTGGTGCTTATACGATTCAGGCTCTTACAACCACCTTGTACGCCATGAATGTATCAGCAGACCAGCTGCCAGTCTATAAAGCAATCGTAGTTATTATCATAGTGGTGTTGCAAAGCTCAGTATTTAAGAAGTTTATTTCAGATTTGAAAAACAAGAAAAAAGAAGGGAAACCTATTGCAGTGAAGGGAGGTCAACAATAATGAAATCATCAAAACTTAAAACTACGGAAGAATTTAAGAATTATAATAAGAAAAAATTAACTAGCAGTGGATTTCTACTCATTGTTACCATTGTTCTATTCATTGTTATGTATGCGATAGGGATGATCGTTTTTTCCAATAAAGGATTTGCTAAGCCCCAGATGTTTCTAAACTTATTTATATCAAATGCAGGGTTGATCGTTACTGCATGTGGATTAACGATTGTTATGATTGCAGGTGGGATTGATATTTCAGTAGGTTCCGTAGTGGCTTTGGTATGTATGGCCTGTGCTTATCTTATGGAAAAGATGGGAGTTAGTGCTTATGTAGCAGTATTAGTAGGACTTCTCATCGGTTTAGCATTTGGTATTGTTCAAGGATTCCTTGTTTCATACTTAGAGATCCAACCCTTTATTGTAACTTTGGCTGGGATGTTCTTTGGCCGTGGTATGACAGCCATCATCAGTACGGAAATGATATCTATTACGAATGAAACCTTTAGAAAATGGGCGAATTTTCAAGTGAAGTTGCCAATAGGAAGTGTGAATAAGAAGGGAACGCTTATTCCTGCTTATATCTATCCTACTGTGATCATTGCAATTATTATTCTTATTCTTGTATCCATTATGTTGAAGTACACCAAATTTGGAAGAACCTTATATGCTATTGGAGGTAATCAACAGAGTGCTATGATGATGGGTCTTAACGTTAAGAAAACAAAATTTCAAGCTTATATTCTAAATGGAATTTTAGCTGGAATAGGTGGAATTCTCTTTTGCCTAAACAGTGGAGCAGGATTCGTAGAACAAGCAAAGGGATTTGAAATGGATGCTATCTCCTCTTCAGTCATTGGAGGAACTCTGTTAAGTGGTGGTGTAGGTACAGCAGTTGGAACCTTATTTGGAGTATTGATTAATGGAACCATATCAAGCCTTATTACGACACAAGGTAAATTATCCAGTTGGTGGATTAGAATTGCAATATCTCTACTTTTATGCTTTTTCATTGTATTGCAGTCTATCTTAGGGTCAGCTAAGAAGAAAAAGTAAAAGAGAACCCATAACTTAAATTAGAAGATGTGCAAAGATTCTGGAAAAGGAAAATCAGAAAGTAATTTTAAATAAATTACTTTCTGATTTTCTTATGTTGGATTTTAATTGACGTTGACGATAAAAAATCAAACAAGGATAAAGCAGGTTGAACACTTGATGTTTACAAAATTTAGTATGTAAGAGGAAGGCGAATTTCAACCTCTGTTCCTTTACCAACGGTACTAGTATAAGCTAGTCCGTAAGACGTTCCGTAAAGGAGTTTCAACCGTCTATGAGTATTATAAACAGCAATATTGGTTCCAGATTTACTGGCACCGTTACCAGTTAGGATTTCTTGGATCTTTTCTTGGCTTATACCAACTCCATCATCTGTGATTAAGATAATCATAGCATTTTCTTCTAGCCATCCAGTCAATACGATAGTACCTGACTTAGAGGGCTTTTCTAATATTCCGTGAATGATAGCGTTTTCAACTACTGGTTGAAAAGTCAACTTTGGAATGGAATATTCCAGTAAACTATCAGGAATATCAATAATGAATTCTATATTATCATGATAGCGCATATTTTGAAGATTCACGTAAATGGATACATGTTCAAGCTCATCCGCTATAGTATTAATTTCTTTTTTTCTGCTGAGAGTAAGCTTATAAAATTTAGATAAACTTTGTATAGCAAAGCTTGCATCTTCAGCAGCACCTTGTTGGGAGAGCCAGTTAATCATATCCATAGTGTTATACAAAAAGTGAGGATTGATCTGG
>DVLR01000052.1 GCA_018715425.1 Candidatus Merdenecus merdavium | reverse complement strand
GCGATACCCAAAATTCTTTTGATTTAAACAATTGAACAGATACTGCAACAGATAATACTTATAAAAAGCCCCAGTTAAAAACCGGGGCTAATGTTTCACTTATTTTGGGACATTTTCAAAAACGCTTGACACCTCTTTTTGTAATCTTTTTTTATCTGTTTTTTCATTTATTTTCATTCTTTTTGAAAGGATTCATGAAGATACTTAATATTTAAAAGACTTAATCCTTCTGGTCTTGCTGTCGGACCTGCCATACTACGATTTTTAGCCGCCAAAATCTCTAATATATATTCTGGTGGATAAGCACCTCTTCCCACTTTTAATAAGGTCCCTACAATGATACGAACCATGTTGTATAAAAACCCATTTCCAGTAATCGTAATGGTGATCATATGACCTACTTTTTCAATTTTGATATCCGTTACTGTACGCACGGTATCTATAACATCTGATCTGGCATTACAAAAACTTTTAAAATCATGTTCTCCAACTAAATAATCAGCTGCTTTTTTCATCTTTTCTAAGTCTAATTTTAAATAATAAAACAGGCTATACAGCCTTACCATTGGATTTGATACGGAATGGTTATATATTTTATATTCATAAGTTTTTAAGGTATCACAATATCTTGGATGGAAATCCAAAGGTACTTCATAGGATTCTATAATTCTAATATCATCAGGTAATCTAGTATTCAGTGCATGAGCAATACGGGTTCCATCCATACGATGGTTCGTGTCAAATACGGCAACATTACCAAGGGCATGTACCCCTGAGTCTGTTCTACTAGCTCCTATGACTAGGATGGCTTCACCTAAAAGCTGAGTTAATTTTTGATTTAACACCGCCTCCACTGTAATACCATTGGGCTGAATCTGCCAGCCACAGTAATTGGTACCATCATATGCAATAATTAATTTTATTCTTCTCATAAACTCCTCTTGCGGCTATATAAATTGATATCTATTAACGATGAAGCCTACGACTAAATATAGGATAACCACTCCGTATCCAAGGTAATCCCTTTTTTTATAAATGAGTGGTTTCATTTTCGTTCTACCTTCGCCACCACGATAACACCTGGCTTCCATGGCCATGGCCAAATCATTGGCGCGTCGGAAAGCAGATACAAATAGAGGGACTAATAAAGGGATTAAGCTCTTGGCCTTCTTGATAATATTTTTTGCTTCAAAATCTGCACCGCGAGCCATCTGTGCTTTCATAATCTTATCTGTCTCTTCTAATAATATGGGAATAAAACGAAGAGCGATAGACATCGTCATAGAAATCTCATGTACAGGCACTTTTATTTTCCTTAATGGCCATAAAGCTTTTTCTAATCCATCTGTCAGATCATTAGGTGTGGTGGTAAGGGTCATGATCGAGGATCCCATAATTAAATAGACCAAACGAAGGGCAATGAACAAAGATAATCGAAGTCCTTCTTTTGTTATCTTAATAAATCCCAAACTAAAAAGTGGCTCTCCTGGAGTTAGAAATAGATTAAAGACTGTGGTAATAAGCAGCAAAAAAAACACTGCCTTAAGTCCTTTTAGTATAAATTTAATAGGTACTCTAGAAGCCTTAATAACCCCAAACAAAAAGATAGTCGCCACAACATATCCCGCAAAAGAATCAAACACAAATAGGGATATGATAAAAAGTAGCGTCGACATTAGCTTAACTCTTGGGTCTAGCTTGTGTATAGGCGATTCCACAGGATAAAATTGTCCAATTGTAATGTCTCTAATCATATCTTCCTCATTTTCCTAAAGCATTTAAAATTGCTTGCTTTGCTTCTTCTACTGTAGTTACCTGGGTATCAATATAAAATCCCCGTTCTTCTAATTCCTTAACGATATATGTTACTTGAGGGGCAGCAAGTCCAACCTTTTCAAGCTCTTTATAATGATCAAATACATTGGCTGGAGTATCATCAAACATGACTTCTCCTTGATTCATGACAATAATACGATCAACATATTTGGCTACATCTTCCATACTATGGGAGACCAAAATAACAGCCATATCTTGCTGTTCTTTTAACTTGGCTATTTGATCTAAGATCTCATCCCTACCTTTGGGGTCTAATCCTGCCGTGGGTTCATCTAAAATCAGTATTTCTGGTTGCATTGCAAGTACACCTGCAATGGCGACTCGTCTTTTTTGACCACCTGATAATTCAAATGGAGATTTTTTGTATAACTCCTCTTTGATCCCTACCATGGTCAGTGCTTCCTTAGCCCTTCTTTGGGCCTGTTCATCAGATAACCCTTGGTTTTTAGGTCCAAAACATACATCACTTAAAACATCTACTTCAAAAAGTTGATGTTCTGGATATTGAAAGACGAGTCCCACTTTATTTCTAAGCTTTTTCATAGAAAACTTTTTATCATAGATATCTTCTCCATGAAATAAAATTCTACCTGAAGTAGCTTTTATAAGCCCATTAATATGTTGGATTAAAGTAGATTTTCCTGAACCGGTATGTCCAATAATCCCCACAAACTCTCCCTTTTGAAATTCCAAATTAATATTCTTTAAAGCATGTAGCTCATAAGCTGTATCAGGGTTATATATATAATTTATTCCTTCTATTTTAATTGACATATCTTATTCACCAACTCATCTATTGTTAATATACCATCTGGCAAATCAAGCCCTTGCTTTTTTAATTCATGAGCCAATAATGTTACCTGTGGCACATCCATGCGATATTTTTTCAATTCATCCACAGAAGAAAAGATCTCTTTAGGAGTACCTTGCATCACAATATCTCCTTTATGCATCACAATCACTCGATCTGCATCAATCACTTCTTCCATATAATGAGTAATCAATATCACTGTAACATTCT
>DVLR01000051.1 GCA_018715425.1 Candidatus Merdenecus merdavium | reverse complement strand
CATGAAGGTGATGGCTGTATTTCTATTACTGGTAGAATTTTTAGATATGATATCCACATCGTGTTTTAGTAAAAATTCTTGAAATGTTTCTGATTTAGGATTAGGTACTTGAAAGGTATTCTGGTCTGTCTTTAGCTTTACAGATAAATAGTCATCCTCATAGTTGTAAGCAACTTCTTTTACTGTTCCATTTTCTACAGAGGCTAGAAAGTCATTGTAGCTCATGGTAGGTTTGTCTTTTGTATATCTGGTTACAGAAAGTCCAATGATACTGATGGCACTTATGATCAGTATAAAAATCAAGATGATTTTATGGTTTTTCATATTTTTCTATATTCCTTTCCCTTGGCTCAAGGCATAAACAAGAAGCAAAAAACTCTTGTCCCCCCCTTTATTTAGAGAACAATCATTAGGTTCATAATAAATGTACCACGAATGTCAAGGGACTTCATTGATTAAATAATGGAAATAGAGTAGAGGTTTACCTATGTGACTACTTTTCGTTGACAAGAAAGTGACATCAGTATAAACTAATTTTATGAGGGGAAACAATTTTTTCCCCAAAGGATCCTTGTATTTATATCTTTCTGTGAAAAGAATTAAGATAAGAAATTATAAAGTGATGAGGTATATATGAATAAAAATCTAATGATTAAGATCGTAAAAGCATCAGTAGGTGCACTTTTGTCTATTTTAGTAGCTGAACTCTTAAATTTATCATTCGTTCCGTCAGCAGGAATTTTAACCTTATTAACGTTGCAAAATACGAAAAAAGAAACTATATTTACAGCTTTAACTCGAGTAGGAGCTTTTTTTATTGCAATGGTATATTGTAGCATACTGTTTCACTTCTTCGGATATAGTAACATGGTATTTGCTGTATTCTTGATCTTCTTTACCTTTACCTGTTACATGATCGGATTTACAGATGGAATCTCAAGTAGTGCAGTATTATCTACCCATCTTTTAACGGCAGGTGATATGACAGGGGCGATTCTAATGAATGAAGTACTTTTATTGATAGTAGGTGTAGGAATTGGAATTATTCTCAACCTTTTTATGCCTAGAACAAAACCCCTTGTTAGAAAGAGCCAAAAGGATATTGATGATAAGATTATCCAACTGCTAAATCATTTGGCAAATCGAGCCATAAAAGATGAAGAGCACCAAGATCTTACGAAAGAGTTTGAAGTTGTGGAAGAGGATATTCAAAAAGCCATTGATCTATGTGTAGAGAATATGAACAATACTTTATTTACAGATACTAGATATTATATTCAGTATATGGAGATGAGGCAGGATCAGATTATATCTCTTCAAAAGGTATATGATCATTTAAGTCCTCTTGATATGGTACCTTCTCAGGCTTATAAGGTAGCAGAATTCATAAGAGATATTGCAGCATCTTTCCAAGAATATAACAATGTAGGGGAATTGATTTTAGAATTGAATCAACTCTTGGATGGATTAAAAGACAGTGAATTACCTGTAACAAGAGAAGAGTTTGAAAGTCGAGCAAGATTATTTTTAGTCTTAAATGAGTTGGAGAGTTTCTTGTTGATCAAGAGAAAGTTTATTAAAAATTTAAGTCAAAAACAACTAAAAATGTATTGGTCAAAGGATGCTATTGACCATTGAGTTGCATGATAAGTGATAAATAGAATCAAAAAGACGGATAGTATATGATAGGAACTCTCCCTCTTGAAGAAAAACCTATAGAGAAAATATGGATATAATGAAGATCAATGGTTATCATAACATGTGAAAGCGAAATCGTGATGATTTTATTTATGATAAAAGTAATCAAAAAGCAAATAGAATGAGAGGTAGTGATGATATGAGTAATATGGATAAAAGACCAAATCAATTACTTGACGAAAAATCTCCATACTTATTACAACATGCTTATAATCCTGTAAATTGGTATCCATGGGGAGAAGAGGCATTTCATAAAGCAAAAGAAGAAGATAAGCCTATCTTTTTATCTATTGGTTACAGCACCTGTTTTTGGTGTCATAACATGGCTCATGAATCCTTTGAAGATTTAGAAGTAGCAAAGTTACTAAATCAAAGCTTTATTGCAATAAAAGTAGATAAAGAAGAACGTCCAGATATTGATTCCGTCTATATGCAGGTGTGCCAAAGGATGACGGGACAAGGTGGCTGGCCCCTTACAATTATTATGGATGGAGATCAAAAACCATTTTATGCTGCTACTTATATTCCTAAAACAGCACGTCATGGCATGTATGGACTGGTAGACCTATTACCAGTGATAGCAAAAAAATGGAAGGAAGAACGAGAAGAGCTATTATCATTTAGTAAGGATGTATTGAATGAGTTAAATCAACAAAAGAACATAGAGCGAGAAGATATTGACTCAGAGATGTTGATTCTACAGGCAAAAGGGATGTATGAGAAAACCTTTGACCATACCTTCGGGGGGTTTGGAAGTGAGCCTAAATTTCCAACTCCTCATCAATTGCTATTTTTGCTTAGATATGCTCATGATAAAAAAGATGAGAATGCGCTTTTTATGGTGGAATCCACGTTGGATCATATGTACCGAGGAGGTATTTACGATCATATAGGTTTTGGCTTTTCTAGATATTCTACCGATAGACAATGGTTAGTGCCGCATTTTGAAAAAATGCTTTACGATAATGCCTTATTGATGATGATATATAGCGAAGCGTATCAAAAAACAAAAAAGCAATGTTATAAAAATGTGGTAGATGAGATTTATCAATATATTCGTCGAGAAATGACGAATTTGCAAGGTGGATTTTTTTGTGCACAAGATTCTGCCAGTGATGGAATAGAAGGAAAGTATTACTTGTTGACAAAAGAAGAAGTGATCCAAGTTTTGGGTAAAGAAGAAGGGCAGGAATTCTGTGACTGGTATGATAGTACAGAAAAAGGAAACTTTGAAGGTAAGAATATTCCTAATCTTATTTATCATTCTGATACATTAGAGGAATTAAAGATTTCTCAAAAAATGGAGGAAATGAAGAAGAAATTATACGACTATCGTCTAGCTAGAACTCAACTCCATAAAGACGATAAAATCATTACTTCTTGGAATGCTTTGATGATATCTGCCTTGGCTAAGGCATATCAGGTAACAAGAAGGAATAGCTATCTTTTAGCAGCCAAAAAAGGTGTCGAATTTATAGAATCTAACATGGTGAGAGAAGGAAGAATATTCCTAAGCTATCGAGAAGGAACAGCATATGGTGTGGGTCATATCGATGATTATGCTTTTTATGTTTGGGCTTTACTAGAGATGTATCAGGCCACCTTTGAGCTTTTTTATTTAACATTAGCGATCCAATATCATAAGACGATGATAGAATTGTTTTTCGACGAAGATCAAGGAGGGTGCTACTTATATAGTAAGGAATCAGAGAAATTATTTACTAGACCAAAAGAAACTTATGATGGTGCTATTCCATCTGGGAATGCAGTCGCAACTTATAATATGGTTCGCTTATTCAGATTAACAAAAGATAGAACCATGGAAGAGCAGGCAAGAAAGCAAATGAATTTTATGAAAAATGAAATGAAACATTATCCATCAGGACATGGATTTGGATTGCTTGGGATAATGCAGCAGGAATATATGGCAAAAGATTTAGTTTGTGTTGTGAGACAGGAAGATGAGATTAAGCCGATACAGGAAAAACTTTGCAGTTCTTATATGCCTGGTTTGTTATGCTTGATGAAACGAAGTGGTGAGGAGGAAGAGCTTACAAAGATATCAGAATTTACTAAGGAGTATAAAATTCTGGATAATAGAACGACCTATTATCTTTGTGAAGGAGAAACG
>DVLR01000050.1 GCA_018715425.1 Candidatus Merdenecus merdavium | reverse complement strand
CCTTCACTAGTTATTTTGACGTTTTTTTGTTATCTGTATTTTTATGATAACCCATATTTTGTGCAATGTCAACATAAATATCTATTTTAGAATGTTTTATTATATGTTTTTGTTTCTATATTTTTCGACTTTCATTATTCTATTATAGGTTTTATACATAACCTTTTATAGCGAAAATGTGATGTATTCAGATGATTTTTCACCTTGTAGAAAGGTTCCAGAAAGTAAAAGAGCGGTGATGCTACATGAGAATTATGTAGCATCACCGCTCTTTTACTTTTCAATTCTTTTTTCTAATACACTGTTTCGTTTCATAAATTGTACATCAATTTTAATATGTTTCTCTTCAACTTTTTTACCTTCAATTAACTTCATCAACATCTTAGCTGCCAGTCTAGCTTTTTTCTCACTATCTACCTTCATAGAAGTCAGTTGAGGAATGCAAAGTCTTGCATAGATGTCATCATCAAAGCCAACTACAGATATATCCTCTGGAACTTGGATCTGCTTCTCTCTAAAATATCCAATAGCTTCTACTGCATTTAAATCAGTAGAAAAAAACAAGGCGTTCTCACCCTTCTGTGCATATCTTTCTAAGCTTTCATAAGTACGAACTCTTTCTTCATATGTTCTTTCCAGAATATAGTATTTCAAATCTGTTCCAAGTTTAAAATGCTTTTTATAAACTTCATTGGCTCCCTGATATCTATATAAATCTGCACCTTCTTTAACATTAGCAATAAAGATGATTTCTTTAAATCCCTGTTGGATTAAGTATTTCATAACCTGACTGCCACCATCATAATCTTTAGAAGTGACACTATAGCAGTGATCTAACCTATCATCTTCATCTAGTAAATCAATGGCTACTACTGGTTTTTTCGTTTTTTCTTGAATCTTTTGATAATATTCCTGGGGCATTGATATGGTAATGATACCATCAATATTCCATCCCAAAACCATGGTCATAATATCCTGCAAATCCTTAGATGAATAAAGCATGATATAATAACCTCTTTCTCTAAAAACATGCTCCAACATACCGATAACTTTTCCATAAAAAGGTCTCTCATAAGGCATTTGCTCGAAAAATTCTGGCGTATGAATAATAATTCCAATCATCTTGGATCCTCTGTTGGTCAAAGCATTTAAACCAAATCTAGGAATATAGTTATTCTCTTCTAAAAGCCTTTGAATCTTATCTACAGTATCTGGTGATACCTTATTTATCTTTCCATGAATGACATTAGATACCGTTGTTGTACTAACATCAGCGATCATAGCGATCTCTTTCATTGTTATCATCTTATGATTCAACTATTAAGTTTTCTCCTTTCATCACCTGAATAACAGAATCTACACACTTCTTACACTGCTCATCACTAGATGCTTCCACCATGACACGGATAACTGGCTCTGTACCGCTTTCTCTTACTAGGATTCTACCATCATCGCCTAACAAGGCCGTTACTTCTTCAATTGCCTTTACCACCTTAGGGTTTTCTCTAGCTTCTTTTTTATTGGATACTCTTACATTTTTAAGAAGTTGAGGGAAGATTTTTACTTCTGAAGTCAAGGTTCCCAACGTTGTTTTCTTTTCCAAAACCACCTCCATTAACATCAAGGAAGTTAGGATTCCATCACCTGTAGTTGCATGTTTACTAAAGATGATATGTCCAGATTGCTCTCCGCCCAGACAATACCCATTTTCTACCATACTTTCATTTACATATTTATCTCCAACGGCCGTTTGAACGTAATCAATTCCTGCTTTCTCAAATGCTTTGTAAAGCCCAAGGTTGGACATCACAGTAGTTACCACTGTATTTTTATCCAAGCGTCCTTGCTCTTTCATATATTTTCCACAGACGTATAGAATTAAATCACCATCTACTAAATTTCCATTTTCATCTACAGCAATACAACGATCTGCATCACCATCGTATGCAAAGCCAATATCTAGCCCCTTTTCTTTAACAAATCTTTGCAAAACCTCTATATGAGTAGATCCACAGTCTTTGTTAATGTTGGTTCCATCTGGTTCATTATGGATAGTATATGTTTTTGCACCTAAAGCATCAAATACACTCTTCGCTATGGAAGAAGCGCTTCCATTAGAACAGTCCAGTCCCACTTTCATCGTTTTAAAAGATCTTGTTGCTAGCATAATTAAGTAGCCAATATAACGATTGCGGCCTGCGGAATAATCTACGGTACGCCCAATATTCTCACCAACTGCAAGTGGTAACTCTGCAATTTCCCCATCGATATATGCCTCTACCTGATTTTCTACTTCACTTTCTATTTTATGTCCTAAGCCATTGATCACCTTAATACCATTATCATAGAATGGATTATGACTTGCAGATATCATGATTCCACAATCAAAATCCTCTGTACGTACTACATAAGATACACTAGGTGTAGTCGTAACGTGTAATAAATAAACATCAGCTCCAGATGCCGTAAGACCTGCTACTAAAGAGTATTCAAACATGTAACTGCTGCGCCTAGTATCTTTTCCGATTACGATTCTTGCTTTGTGCTCCTTGCCAAAATACCACCCTAAGTATCTACCTACCTTAAATGCATGCTCTACTGTTAAGTCAACATTTGCTTCGCCACGAAATCCATCAGTACCAAAATATTTTCCCATAAATGCCTCCAATTCTATGTCTCATTCTTTTATTGTTGTAACATGAATGAATCTGATTATTCTTGAAGATTTGCCAATTTAGCTGCTTGATCAGCTGCAATTAAATGATCAATCAATTCCTCCAAATCTCCATCCACAACACTATCTAATTTATGAAGAGTCAGTTTGATTCTATGATCTGTTACTCGTCCTTGTGGGAAGTTATACGTTCTAATTTTCTCAGAACGATCCCCTGTTCCAATTTGGCTTTTTCTTGCCTGGGCTTCTTCATCTTGCTGTTTTGCAATTTCCATTTCATATAATCTGGAACGTAATATTTTTAATGCTTTATCTTTGTTTTTAAGCTGTGACTTCTCATCCTGACAGGAAATAACGATCCCCGTTGGAATATGGGTTAAACGAACTGCAGAATCTGTTGTATTAACAGACTGACCACCATTTCCAGAAGAGCGGAAAACATCAAATTTACATTCGTTTAAATCCAATTGGAAATCAATCTCTTCTGCTTCTGGCATAATAGCAACAGTAATTGTTGAAGTGTGAATACGTCCCCCAGATTCTGTTTCTGGTACACGTTGTACACGGTGTACACCACTTTCATATTTCAGTTTTGAGTAAGCTCCCTGACCATTGATCATAAAGGTTACTTCTTTAAAACCACCAATTCCGTTTTCATTCAAACTCATCATCTCTGTTTTCCATCTGTTGGTTTCGGCATATTTTACATACATTCTATAAACTTCCGCTGCAAATAAAGCTGCCTCATCACCACCAGCACCTGCTCTAATCTCCACAATAACATTCTTATCATCATTTGGATCCTTAGGTAAAAGAAGAATTTTCAATTCTTGCTCTAACTCACCAATCCTTGTTTTGGCTGTATTTAACTCCTCTTTTAACATCTCTCGCATTTCTTCATCAGACTCTCCATCTAACATAGAAAGGCTTTCCTCTACTGTATCTTTACATCCTTTATATTCCTTATAAGCATCTACAATAGCTTGTAAATCACTTTGTTCTTTCATTAGTTTCTGAAAACGTGCAGGATCAGACACCACGTCTGGCTCACTTAATTGCCCCATAATCTCTTCAAACCTAATGAGTAAATCTTCTAATTTATCGAACACAATTGTTCCTCCTAAACCTTATTTTATTCTACGCCTTCCGTAGACAATTCTATCTAGACCAGCTAGATCTTTTTCTACTTTAACATTTGTATAACCTTGCCGCTCCATTAAACAAGACACTTCTCTACCTTGATCATGACCAATTTCAAAGTATAAATACCCGCCAGGTTTTAAATAGGATTCACTTTCCTTTACCATTCGTTTGTAAAAACTAAGCCCATCCTCATCTCCATCTAAAGCAACCATGGGCTCATGATCCTTTACCTCTGGCATGAGAGTATCTAGCACACTTCTTTTAATATATGGTGGATTTGAAATAATCATATCATATAAACCATCTATTTGTAAAAAGAGATCACTCTCGATAAAGTCAGCTGCCACCTTATGAATCTTGGCATTTTTTTTAGCAACTTCTAAAGCACCTTTGGATACATCTACTCCAGTACCTTTTAACCCCTGGCAAAATTTCATTAAACTAATTAAAATACATCCAGAACCAGTACACATATCTAGTACATCCATTCCAGGTTTTAAAACCTTTAATGCTGCCTCTACTAAGGATTCTGTATCTTGCCTAGGTATTAAGACCTCCTGGTTTACAAAAAAACTAAGGCCCATAAACATCTGATCCTTGGTTAAGTATTGCAGAGGAATATGTTTCCTACGTTCTATGATAAGTGTTTTATATTCCTTTATTTCTCTAGATGACATAGGTTTTTCTGGCTGCATATAATATGAAACACGATCAATCTTACATACATGCTCCAGTAAATACCAGGCATCTAATGAGGCATCCTCTATTTGGACTTCCTCTAATTGTTGCTTTCCAAACATCAAACCTTCTTGCAATGTCATTTTATTTCCTCTATTATCATATTTTACCAAGCTTTCATCCTTTATTATCAGCTAAATACTTTTCCCAATCAAAGACAGCTTCTACAGAAGCAATCGCCACCTCTACCATACGTTCATCTGGTTCTTTGGTCGTTAAGTTTTGCATCCACATACCTGGCTTACTTAATATATTTACCAACTTATTATCACTACGCCCTGCTAAACGAATAAATTCATAGGAAATACCTGCAATCACTGGTATCAACAAGAGTCTAATCACAACTCTCAAAACTGGAGAATCCACCTTAATAAACATAAAAAGTATAGCTGTAATAAATACTACAATTAATAAAAAACTAGTTCCACACCTTTTATGTTGTTTAGAACTTTTCATCACATTTTCCACCGTTAGAGGATGACCTGTTTCAATACAGTTAATACACTTATGTTCTGCCCCATGGTAACGGAATAACCGTTTGATGTCCTTCATGAAAGAGATCAAAACGATATATCCAATAAATATGACCATTCGAATCACCGCTTCTGCTATGGCAATGATAGCGTAAGAATCTGTAAATCTTCTTAAAAAGGATGCAATAAAGTAAGGAAGAATCATAAACATACCAATTGAAATCAATAAGGAAAATGCCACAGTGAAACCCATGATTACCTTTTCTTGTTTTTCACTCTTTGGTTTCTCCTTTTCTTTTACCTCTTCTTCATCCTCATAAAAACTCGCTGAATAAGTCAATGTTTTCATACCTACCACCATGGAATCAATAAAATTAAAGGCTCCACGAATGATAGGTATGGTCGTTAATTTTTTGTGTTTGATAAAACTTTTATAATCTTCAACTTTTACTTCTATTTCTTGATCAGGCTTTCTAACAGCCACAGCGTATTGATCACCACTGCGCATCATGACACCTTCTATAACAGCCTGGCCTCCAATGTTGGACGATTTACCCATTTTTAACCTCCATTTTCTTCATCATAAGAATGTTACTCTACCATTCTTATGAATTCCATACAGTCTCCAAGTAAAGGAAACCTTTACCTGATTCATTGTTTTTATCCATAGGAAAATGCTACAACGATCAGTAATTTACCTAAATCATTGTAGCATATATATTTTTGTTAATCAATGAATTTTACACGTTCTTACAGCTTAAATGGATCGTAGCTGCTTTTGACCTTCCATGATCTTCTTTCTCATAAATCACTCAAAAAAATAGACCGGGACTCTATGAATCCCGATCTTTACTGACATGTTATTTTTGAACGCCGTATTTTTTATTGAACTTATCAATACGTCCACGTGCTTGTGCAGCTTTTTGCTGACCAGTGTAGAATGAATGGCATTTTGAGCAAACTTCTACGCGAATTTCAGGTTTTGTTGATCCTGTAACGAATGTATTACCGCAGTTACAAGTTACGTTTGCCTGATAATATTCTGGATGTATTCCTTCTTTCATTTTTTTCACCTCTCAAATTATAGTTGTGAACTTCCTCTTTGGATGGTGGTCCGCAGATGATTCCTGGCCAATGCCAACACTTTTGTTGGTCAAGATATCCCAAGCTATCCCTGTAAGTCCCTACAGTTGTTTATATAGCTTATAAATTATACCATAGCTTGTTTAGGATTGCAATGTTTTTTACAAAAATAATATACCGTATTTCTTTACAAAGAAATCAAAGGATAGATCCTATTTTTTGTTTTTATTTTGGATTTTTTGCTTCATCCGCTGAAGAGCATTATCGATAGACTTAGGACTCCTATTTAGTTTCTCCCCAATTTCAAGATAATCTTCACCAGCTAAAAAAAGATCTAATACTTGTCTCTCATAAGGACTTAATTCTTTTTTCATTTGATGAATCTTGTCACGGAAAGCCTCTCGATGAATTACAACATCTTCTGGATTCTTTGAGGTGACAGATTCTAACATATCCACTAATTCAGCATAATCTCCTCTTTCGCTTTTGCTTTGAGATAAGGATACGTAGGAATTTAACGGCTTATGCTTTTTTCTATTGGAAACTTGAACAGCAGTATAGATCTGTCTAGAGACACAAATCTCCGCAAATGCTGAAAAGGGGATCTGCTTTGTCTCGTCGAAATCTCTAATGGCCTTAAATAATCCGATCATGCCTTCCTGGATTAAATCTTCATTTTCTCCTCCAATTAAATACATTGCCCTCGCTCGCCTTTTCACTACATTTTTATATTTATCTAAAATATAATCCATAACATCTTCATCACCAGAATTAGCTAATTTTATTAATGTTTCTTCTGAGTACTGACTGTAATCTACCATGGATACTACCCCTCATCTACGTTTCTTACTACTGTAGTTTTTGACGTACAATCTCGTATGCAAGAACACCTGCGGCAACAGATGCATTTAAAGAATCAATATTCCCCTTCATTGGAACAGAAGCTAAAAAGTCACATTTTTCTTTCACTAAACGACTTACACCTTCACCTTCACTTCCTATCACCAAGCCAATGGGACCTTTTAAATCTAAATGATACATGACTTCTCCAGACATATCTGCACATACAAACCAAAGACCTTCTTTCTTTAAATCTTCAATGGTGGAACTAAGATTTGTAACTTTAGCCACTGGTGTATAGTTTAAAGCACCTGCAGATGTTTTAGCAACTGTTGCAGTAAGCCCTACTGCTCTTCTTTTCGGTATAATCACACCGTGGGCTCCTGCTAAATTAGCAGTACGAATAATCGCTCCCAAATTATGAGGATCTAAAATATTATCTAGTAAAATGATAAAAGGAGCTTCTCCCTTTTCTTTGGCAAGAGCCAATATATCTTCTACCTCGGCATATTCATAAGCCGCTGCATAGGCTATAACACCTTGATGTTTTCCAGTCTCAGATAATTGATCTAGTCTTTCTTTTGATACGTAATTAATAATAGTATCTTGTTTTTTTGCCTCCCTTGTAATGGACCTTATGGGTCCGTCTTGGCAGCCATCTAAAATAAATAACTTGTCTATGGTTTTGCCTGAACGGAAAGCCTCTATTACGGCATTTCTTCCTTCTATGGTGAATTCCTCGTATCTCATTTTATTCTCCTATTTTTTCTAAACCTATTTTTATTAAATCTATGATTCTAATCATATCCTCCTTTAAATAGAGGTACCCCATAAGAGCTTCAAACCCTGTAGCTTTGCGATAATCCGATACTGTGGCATTTTTTGCTGTAGTAAATGACTTGGAATTGCGTCCCCGTTTATAAACAGCCAGTTCCTCTGGTGTCAATTCATCCATAATTCCTTCGATCATAGCCGTCTGTGCAGAAGCCTTCACCAAGCTACTTGCTTTTTTATGCAGCTTATTGGTTTGACGATTACCTTTTTTAACTAAAATCGTACGAATGATCAGCTCATAAATACCATCTCCAATATATGCAAGAGTTAATGGGGAATAGGTTTTTATATCCAAATCTTCTAGATGCATCTGTTCTTTTAAATAACCTAAGGTTTGATTTATGCTCTCTTCCATTTTACACCTTCACGAGTATCTTCTAAAATAATTCCTTTTTCTAATAAACCGTCACGAATCTGATCGGCTAAAGCAAAATCTTTATTTTTTCTAGCATTTTGACGATCTTCAATTAATTTTTCTATATGGGAATCTAGCATTTCTTCTTCCCCTTCCACTTCAATTCCTAAGATAGAGCTTAAAGAAAGGATGCGATTTAATAGAGCCTGTAAATATGCCTTTGAGGTACCTTCTCCCACCGTCCTATTGGAGAATTTTACAAGTTCAAAGATCGCTGCAATAGCATCAGCTGTATTAAAGTCATCTTCCATGGACTCTTCAAATTTTTTCACATATTCTGTTGTTTCCTCATATTCTTTTTGCTCTTGTTCTGTCATCTCTACTATGTCAGCTTTGTTGATTAAAAATTTTAGATTATCTACTGCTGTAACAATTCTTAAAAGACTGGCTTTTGCAGAATCCATTAAATCTTCACTGAAATTCAATGGACTTCTATAATGAGCATTTAGCATAAAGAAACGGAGAACTCTCGGCTCATACTTTTCTTCAATATCCCTTACCGTAAAGAAGTTTCCAGATGATTTACTCATCTTTCTATTGTTGATATTTAAAAAAGCATTATGAAGCCAGTATTTTGCAAAATTCTTTCCATTACAAGCCTCACTTTGAGCAATTTCATTTTCATGATGAGGAAAAACTAAATCTTCTCCGCCAGCATGAATATCAATCTCCTCACCTAAATATTTTCTGGACATTTCAGAACACTCAATATGCCATCCTGGACGCCCTGCACTCCATGGAGATTCCCAAGAAGGTTCACCTTCTTTCTTAGGCTTCCATAAGACGAAATCAAGGGGATCTTCTTTATCCTCTAATCCTGATACCTGTAAAGACCTGTTACCGCTTTGCAGATCTTCTAGATTTTTATGTGATAGTTTCCCGTATTCATCGAATTTTTTTGTTCTAAAATAGACTGTGCCATTGACATCATAAGCATAGCCTTTTTCAATGAGCTCTTTGATCATTCCAACCATTCCATCAATCTCTTCTGTTGCAAGAGGATGCTTGGTAGCTGGCATCACATTTAAAGCAGCCATATCCTTCTTACATTCTTCAATGTAACGGCTGGAAATCTCTTGTGCAGAAACGCCCTCTTCCAGAGCCTTGGCTATGATTTTATCATCTACATCAGTAAAGTTCGATACGTAATTTACTTCATATCCTTTATATTCTAAATATCTTCTTACAGTATCAAAAACAATCATAGGTCTTGCATTTCCTATATGAATATAGTTATAAACCGTTGGTCCACAAACATACATTTTCACCTTTCCTGGCTCCAATGGTACAAACTCTTCTTTTTGCTTCGATAAGGTATTGTATACTTTCATTTGATTCTCCTCCTTTTTGTTTTTTGAGTTATTTACTGATATCCTTTAATCGATGGATCTCTTCTTCTAATTCTATTAGTTTCTTTTGAACATCGCCTTGACATTGTCGAAGAATCTCCAGATCCTTTAACACTGGATCTGGTAAATCAACTTGATCCATATCACTTCTTGGAACTTTTATATTATCCTGCTTTACAATACGCCCTGGAACACCAACCACTGTGGAATTAGGTGGTACTTCA
>DVLR01000049.1 GCA_018715425.1 Candidatus Merdenecus merdavium | reverse complement strand
GTTATTTGAGATCGGAGTAAATATTGTTACTACATTCCATTGGGAAGCTGGAAATATTAAATTAATGTTTGAAGTAACGAGAGCAGATCCAAACTTGTTTGGGCTATACCAAGTTATGCCAGACGACCAATAGAAGTGAGCATATTCCAAAATCTATTTTGGTAAGAAATGGTATTTATTTCTGACTATTCCTTATTGAATAGCTCCAATCCCACCCTTTGGCAGCATTTGGCGTTCATTGTCCACCCCTGATTATTAGAACACTAACGACCAGGTGTCTAACTTTGCCCTCACAAAATAGCTCCCGACTTTTGACGGAATACAGAAAAGTAAAAATGGAAGAATGACGATTCTTCATCTTTTGAAATCAATCGTATTCTCTTAGCTGTAAGCTATCCCATTACAGCTAAAATGACAATCCGCATGCATGCGGATTTTTATTGTCGTCAGACAATGGCAAGATGTGTTTTGAGTACCCTCAAAACTGTTTCAAGGTACTTGAAACCATCTTGCCCACTCCTTTGAGAAGTTGGGGAGAATCTTGCGCCGAAGTTGCAAGATTTGAATATTCGATTTAAGGTAATGACTACCTGAAAGAGGTAGTATGTGAGTATTAACAAAACGGTCTGTGACCGCACTAATTATCCCGATTATTATGAATGAAAAGAAAAATCCCCAACAGAGGAAAACCGGACGTATTCCCAAGAAAGACCCGGCCAAAAGAAAACACGTTTTCTATTTGAATGACGTGGATGAAGCCAGGTTTTTATCACTTTTTGAACAGTCAGGAAAGACAGCAATGGCTCATTTTATCACCTCCTGCATCTTTGACAGGCCTCTTAAAGTTATCAGGATAGATAAAGGAATACAGGATTATTACATGCGTTTGACTACTTTTTTTGGTCAGTTCCGGGGCATTGCAACCAATTATAATCAGATTGTAAAGTCTCTCAATGCCAATTTTACAGAAAAAAAAGCACTTGCTTTTCTCTACAAATTAGAACAGCAAACCATCGAATTGGCACAACTAAACAGACAAATTATTGCTCTTACAAGCGAGTTTGAACAAAAATATTTACAGACTCATGGTCGCTAAAATTAATATCGGGAGCTCTCTATTCGGGGCATTATCCTATAACCAGCAGAAGGTTGATCAAGGAGAGGGCAAGATACTTTTCTCTAATCGCATTATTCAAAATGCTGATGGTTCACACAATATGTATTTCAATATAAAATCTTTTGAGCCCTATTTAGACGCGAATAAACGGACTGAAAAGCCCGTAGTACATATCTCCTTGAACCCCCATCCTGACGATAAGCTGACCAACGAGCAGTTATCGGATATAGCACAAGAGTACATGGATACGATGGGATATGGCAATCAGCCTTACCTTGTCTACAAACACGAAGACCTGGATCGCCATCACCTACATATTGTTTCGGTACGCGTGGATGAAAATGGCAAAAAACTAAACGACTCTTTTGAGAAAAGACGCTCGGAAAAGGCTCGCAAAGAATTAGAGGAAAAATATAAACTGATTCCTGCCGGAAAACAAAATCAGAGCAATGATTTACCCATGAAGCCGATTAATCTGAAAGATGGTAATATAAAAAAGCAGGTTTCTAATATTACCGATACCCTGATACGTGACTATCATTTTCAGAGTATCAACGAATATCGGGCCCTCCTCAATATCTATGGTGTAACAGTCGAAGAAGTCAAAGGCGAGGTAAGAGACAAAGCTTATCACGGTTTGGTTTATTCAGCACTCAATAAGAAAGGGGAGAAGACTGCAAATCCCATCAAAGCTTCATTGATTAGTCGGAATGTGGGGTCCAAAGCATTAGAGAAAAAGTTTATCTCTTCCAAAGAAGCATTGAAAGATAAGAAATCCTATAACCGGACAAAGCAGATCCTCTCCACTCTTTTAAAAGAAAATCCTTCCCGAAAAGCTTTCGTCAAGGAATTGGCTAAGAATGGTATTTCTGTATTATTCAGGGAAAATGAAGATCACCGCATTTATGGAGTAACCTTTATTGATCACCGGGAAAAGGTGGTTTTTAATGGTTCCCGCATGGGAAAAGAGTTCTCCGCAAATGTATTTCATGACTTATTTAATGTAAAGGATAAAGAAAAACATGCGTGGGAACCATTTGCACCTTACTCACAAGAACAATACCCGAACGAGTCTTTGGGGGGATTCTTAGACATGGAGCAACACGGAGACAACTACGAAGAGATTGCCTTTACCAACCGGATGAAACGAAAAAAACGAAAACCCAAAGGACCAAAACTATAATTTACAAATCACTAATTATCCAAATTCTAAAATTAAAAACATTATGCAAAACGAAGACGACCTAAGAGGCCTGGCCAAAGTAATGGAATTTATGCGGGCTATCAGCATATTATTTGTTGTAATCAATATCTACTGGTTTTGTTACCAATCCATCCGCGAAATGGGTATTAATATCGGAGTAGTCGATAAAATACTACTCAATTTTCAAAATACAGCAGGGCTATTTTCCCATATTCTGTGGACAAAATTATTTGCAATCGTATTTTTGGCATTGTCCTGTTTGGGAACAAAAGGTGTAAAAGAAGAGAGAGTTACATGGAACAAAATACATCTATTTCTGTTCTTTGGATTTATCTTATTCTTCCTGAACTGGTGGATATTGGTTCTTCCTCTGCCATTAGTTGCCAATACAGCACTATATATATTTACAATGACAATCGGCTATATTCTGCTTTTGATGGCAGGACTGTGGATGAGCCGTTTATTAAAGAACAACCTGATGGACGATGTTTTTAATATCGAGAATGAGTCTTTTATGCAGGAAACCCGATTGATGGAAAACGAATACTCAATCAATCTCCCAACACGCTTTTACTATATGAAGAAATGGAACAAGGGGTGGATCAATGTTGTCAATCCCTTTCGGGCAACGATTGTGTTGGGGACACCCGGTTCAGGAAAATCTTATGCCGTGGTCAATAATTATATTAAACAACAAATTGCTAAGGGGTTTGCCTTATATCTGTATGATTACAAGTTTGATGATCTATCAACTATTGCATACAATGAATTATTGAAAAATAAGAATAAATACAAGGTTACACCTCAATTCTATGTGATAAACTTCGACAATCCGGCTAAAAGCCACAGATGCAATCCGATTGCTCCCGAATTTATGACCGATATTAGTGATGCCTATGAATCAGCCTATACGATTATGTTGAACCTAAATAAAAGTTGGATCCAGAAACAGGGAGACTTCTTTGTCGAATCTCCAATTATCTTACTTGCTGCTATTATCTGGTATTTAAAGATCTATCAGGATGGAAAATACTGCACTTTCCCTCATGCGATAGAGTTTCTGAATAAACGATACGAGGATATTTTTCCGATTCTTACTTCCTATCCACAGTTGGAAAATTACCTCTCTCCCTTTATGGATGCATGGCAAGGAGGTGCACAAGATCAGCTCCAGGGGCAGATAGCAAGTGCTAAAATACCTCTGTCAAGGATGATATCGCCACAGCTTTACTGGGTGATGACTGGTAATGATTTTACATTAGATATCAACAATCCCAAAGAACCGAAGATCCTTTGTGTTGGGAATAATCCGGACAGGCAAAATATCTATTCCGCAGCATTGGGGCTATACAATTCGAGGATTGTGAAATTGATAAATAAAAAAGGAATGCTAAAAAGTAGTGTCATTATTGACGAATTGCCGACTATCTATTTTCGTGGATTGGATAATTTAATTGCAACAGCAAGAAGTAACAAAGTGGCTGTCTGTCTAGGGTTTCAGGATTATTCTCAATTAAACCGCGACTATGGAGATAAAGAATCGAAGGTAGTACAGAATACCGTTGGTAACATCTTTTCAGGACAGGTAGTTGGAGAATCGGCTAAAACCTTATCCGACCGATTTGGAAAAGTGTTACAGAAACGGCAGTCCATGACCATCAACCGACAGGACAAATCGACTTCGATCAGCACGCAGATGGATAGCCTGATTCCACCCTCTAAAATATCGAACTTAACTCAAGGGATGTTTGTTGGTGCAGTATCCGATAATTTTGATGAACGGATCGAGCAGAAGATTTTCCATGCTGAGATTATGATTGATAATGCCAAAGTAGCTGCTGAAACAAAGGCATATAAAAAGATTCCAATCCTGACAAATTTCGTAGATGAGAATGGTATTGATAGGATCGATCAAACTATTCAGCAGAATTATTCTCAGATCAAAGAAGATGTGAAACAGATTGTGTTAGAGGAATTGGATAAAATAAAGAAAGATGAAAATCTAAAGCATCTCATTAAAGATTAGTCAATGAAGGATATTAATAAAATTCAAGTTCTCATCTAGAAACTAGTTAATGACTTTCTCTATTCATTTTATCTTAATACTATTACGACAGAACAGAGTCCTTACTATACTTATAAAATAATCAGTCCTTTTATAAATTATTTATAAAAGGACTGATTATCTACTTAATTAACAGGGCCTGGAGAAATTTCTATAAAAAAAATATCTCAAAAGTAATTATGGATAAATTCTATTTATTAAGAGTAATAGTATGAAGAATATTTCCTTCCTTATTGATTAAACGTAAGTAGAATTTATTATCTGCAACAGTAC
>DVLR01000048.1 GCA_018715425.1 Candidatus Merdenecus merdavium | reverse complement strand
CATGAATACAACTTTAAAAAGTTTTGCTAAAAAGCAGTTCCCTGATAGTAAATCAGACTTATTTGCTATGTTTATGGAGCGTGGATTTAATTGGTGTAAGGCAAGTGGCTTTAACAGCATGGTAACTATGCAAAGTTGGATGTTTTTATCATCTTATGAAGCCATGCGCCAAAAGTTACTACAAGATAGAACGATTCAATCTATGGTGCATTTGGGAGCCAGAGCATTTCCTGAAATTTCAGGAGAAGTAGTACAAACTACCGCATTTGTAATGCTTGGCAAACATTTAGATGAATTTAAGCCTGTATTCTTCCGCTTAGTCGATACAGCGCAAGATCAAAAAGAAATAGAATTCAAAGCAGGTTTAAATCGTTTTGATTCAGCCGTTCAAGATGATTTCAGCAAAATACCAGGAAGCCCAATTGCGTATTGGGTGAGTGATAATGTTAGAGATATCTTTTTTATAGAAGAACCTTTAGGGAAAATCGTAGAAGCAAGGCAAGGGCTAGGTACAGGAGCTGATGAGTTTTTTTTCAGATTGTTTTGGGAAGTTGAGCTTTCTGAAATAGGCTTTGGAGTAGAATCTTCAGAAGAAGGCTGGAGTAGAAACAAAAAGTGGTATCCTTTAAATAAAGGAGGGAGCTATAGGAAATGGTATGGTAATCAAGAGTATGTTATTAATTTTGATGAGCAAGCCAGAAATGAACTTAAACAAATAGGAAATCATTTGCCTTCAGAAGCTATGTACTTTAAACAGTTTATTTCATGGTCAGATATTACATCGGCAAATAACTCATTTCGTAAGTACGGAAAAGGCTTTTTATTTTCTAACACTGGGCATTGTGCATTTACAGAAAATGAAACCATTGAAAATATACTCATAGCGTATTGTAATAACAAGTTTGTAAATATGATGACCAAAGTACTTAATCCAACAATTCATTTTCATGTTGGTTATTTTAAGCTTCTACCATTTCCATCTAGATTATTAAGACATTCTGAAGCTATAAATCGGTGGGTAGAAAGATTACTTGAATTATCAAAGAGTAACTGGGATTCATATGAAACCTCATGGGATTTTGCTGAGAATCCGATTGTTAGAACTAAGCAACCAAATTTAGAACAGGCATTTTCTGAATGGCAAAAGCAAAATAGTGATGCTGTTTCTGAAATGAAACGATTAGAAGAAGAGAATAATAAGCTTTTCATTGATGCTTATGGTTTGCAGGATGAATTAACGCCTGATGTGCCTGATGAACAGATTACTTTAACAAGAGCGGATCGTAAGAAAGATAGCCAACGTTTAATCTCTTATGCCATTGGTTGTATGATGGGTCGTTATAGCTTGGATGAAGCAGGTTTAATCTATGCCCACGCAGGTAATAAAGACTTTGATGCTAGCCGTTACCAATCATTGCCTGCAGATGAAGATGGCATTATCCCTATAACGGGCATTCATTGGTTCCCTGATGATATTGCCAATCGTATTCAAGAGTTTTTAGTAGCTGTTTGGGGTAAAGAAATGCTTGATGCAAACTTGCAATGGCTGGCTGAGGACTTAGGTAAAAGAGCGAAGGAAAGCAGTGAAGATGCTTTACGCCGTTATTTAGCAACTAAATTCTATAAAGATCACATGCAGACTTATAAAAAGCGCCCTATTTATTGGTTGTTCAGTAGCGGTAAATTGGGTGCATTTCAAGCCTTGGTATATCTGCATCGTTATAATGCCGGGACTTTAGCCCGCATGCGTACAGATTATGTAATGCCTTTAATCTCAAAAATGGCAGCGCATGAAAAGTCATTAGAAGATCAAAAAACACATTGTGGATCCACAGTAGAAGAAAGAGCTATAGAGAAGCAATTACAAGAATTACATAAACAACAAGCTGAACTAACCATATTTGAAGAGAATTTACGTCATTATGCGGATCAAGGAATTACATTGGATTTAGATGATGGTGTAAAAGTGAACTATGGTAAGTTCGGGGACTTACTGGCAAATGTGAAAGATGTAGCAGGTGGTAAGTAAATGATAGTAGGTGTTTTCTTAAGATATTTTAAAACGTATCAAGGCATTAATTACATTCCTATAACTGATGAAGATCAGTTTTGTGGTCTCGTAGGTGATAATGGCATTGGTAAAAGTTCAGTTTTGGAATCATTAGATTGTTTTTTTAATGGATTACCATGGACTTTTCATACTGCAACTAAAAAAAGTGGTATTACTACAACATCACCTTATATTATTCCTGTTTTTTTAGTAAAAAAAGATAGGTTTGATAAAGAACCAGAAGTATATGAAAAAGCTTCTCTTATCAGTAGTATAGCTTTTGAAATTTCCCAGGAAGATGTAAGCCCTTCTACCGCTATTCATATGAGAAAGTTTATAAAGCATAGAGAATTATTAATACGAAATCATAATAGTGAGGATTATTTTTTATTGCCTATAGGGGTGGATCATAGTGGTAATGTATCCTTTTCTATTTTTAATTCAAAATTTTTTATGGAAAAGTATTTTGAAGGTAGTAGTATCCCAGAGAATCAAAATACTTTGACTAGTGAACAATTGAATACGTTTAAAATAGTTGTAGATAAATTAAAGGAAACTATTGAATATATTTATATTCCACGAGAAATTAATCCTGAAGATTTTACTCGGTTGGAGACAAATGAGATTCAAGTCCTAATG
>DVLR01000047.1 GCA_018715425.1 Candidatus Merdenecus merdavium | reverse complement strand
TACTACATCAAAAAAACAAAATGAAAAAGATAGGAATTGCTATAGGAGTATGTGTTGCAGGTATAGCATTTACCTTTGTTCAATCAGATGTTGGTATATTACTCTCTATGATTGCCTGGATTATTGGAATTGTGTTATTATTTGCAGTCAAACTAACCGGTAATCCGTATAGTCAGATTTGGACTGAACAGTTGTCCTTTGACACCGATGTAAAAAAAGAGCTGAACTCTAAATACGCAGATAGAAAAAAAAGATCATATATTTTGTCTCTTATAGGAGTAGCTCTTATTTCCGTTGGATTTTTACTTCTTCCATTGCTTGTTCCTACTCAATTTAGTATGTTAGATAATTTGATGTTAGCAATCGGTTGGATACTAGCAGGTATTGGTGCGTTTTTCTGTATCTATGGTATGGGGATGACCCATACATATCGTATCTTGTTGAAGAATTAGTGATGTTCAAGAAAGGAGATTTATATGAAAAAATTTATTACAATAATATCTGTAATTATATGTTTAAGTACAATTACTGGCTGTGCGAAAAACAATGTAGTTGATACGAGTAATGATTTTGTGGAATATTACAGTGAAATGGAAAAAGCACAGAAAATTGAAATTGTTCCAACTGATAAAAAAAAGACTAGTCAAACACTTTCTAATAAAAATGATATTTTGCAATTTATAGATACTTTAGCCGTTGATAAATGGGAGTTGACCACTTTACCAGTTAGCACAGAAATCTCAGGCACTTTTGTTTTCTCACAAAATGAAACTATACAACTGGGGAAAAATAAAATGAATTTGGATTCCTATGAAGCCATAAAAATATATTCTTATAAAGATTGTCCTTATGTAACTATAAAAATCGCTGACTTGGATTTTGATTTCAAGGTGTCAAAAAATACTGCTAAATATCTAAATACTCTAACACAATAGCATTTATACAGAGGAGTGATTATATGGGAAAATATTGATCGCCGAATTTACGGCAAATGAAGAACAAATTTTCAAACAAACTGTTGAGTGGTTCTCAACAAAACTGGATTATACGCCTATACTTGTCAAACAGCAAACACCAGCGTTTTATATAAACCCGTTTACCAGAACCTTTCAGAATGAAAACGACACTGCGGTATACCTCACGGCAAAAGAATTTGACTTATTCTATTTTCTGTTTTCTCATAAAGGGCAAGTATTTACTAAAGAGCAACTCTATGAAAATATTTGGGGATACGATTATACACCAGACGCTAGTAATTTGACCTCATTCATACGCAAATTAAGAAAAAAGATAGAACCAGACCCAGACAATCCACAATACATAGTGACCGTCATTTTAGGCCTGCTCAGTCATAACCAAGCAGGCTTATTTGCTTATATATTTGTTCCATATCCTCCATTTTTCCACCTCCTTTAACCATAAGAGTTTATTTCTCAACATTCGTTACACATGAATTTAACTTTTATATAAAATAAAGGTAAACCACACCTGATCAAGAAGACCATGGAAGGCTTACCCATTCTATTTTATATCACTTGTCACAAAACTGACCGCGTATTTTTCTCATAAATCAGTATACTTCAAGTTCTTTCCCTTTATCTTATCCACCGGATACTTTTGATTGTTCATTTCAATTTTCTTCTTCAAACACTGGCCCAAATCCAGATTATTCATCTGAGCAAATCTCAAAACAAAAAATAAAGTGTCGGCTATCTCTTCTTCTATATGGCCTCGAGATTTATCATTATCGAAAAGCTCTTTCATCTGCTCATCAGACTTAAAACGAAAAATATCAAGGAGTTCATTTGCCTCCGTCGATATTCCAATCGCTAAATCTTTAGGATTATGAAACTGATCCCAGTCACGCTCTTCACAAAACTCCTGAACAACCTTAGTTAATTCCTGTATTGTATGATTTTCCATTATCTTATTCTTCCTTTCAAATATTCGGATAATCCTTTATCAACACAATAAACGTAACAGCCCTTCATGCCTCTCGTCATCAGTGTCCGATATGTGTTTTTTATTATCTCATCCGCTGTCTGAACTGCGAGTTCCGGATCATTCTTATACATTTTTTTGATTCCCTTAAGAGATTGATCAGATCGAGCTCTTTTAGTAAAATCTGTAATCACTTTTCCATTTTCATATCTCATGTCATCCCCAATGATGACACCTACATAATCAAATTCCAATCCCTGTGATGTATGAATACATCCTGCTTCGTTAACGGAGTCCTCATCTATCGCAAATGTAGTTGTGTTTTCAAGATTCCAACTGATTTCAAAGTCACCAATCTTAATATCGCTCTCCTCTGTCACATTCCGACTAGCTTTTACCCATTCCCAGCAATATCCTGCAAGTATTCTGGCTCTGTTAGCGACCTTGTTTTTCTCTATAATAATTTCCCGCATTACCTCTGGGGAATCTAATATTTCAATATCATAGTCAATATCCTTCAAATCATAATTTGCTGTCTCCCGAATCTCCAACACATCATCCAACCATGCCAAATAGCCATCAGATCCGTTACATCGGAACTGAGATTTTAGTTCCTGTACTACAACTTCTGCATCTTCTTTAGCCGCCCATTTCTTGATTTCTTCTATACTTCCTATATCACTGATGGTAACTCGCTGGCTTTCATCAATAAAAAACACGCTACATTTTGCGGCATGAATTATTTCTTTAATCTGATTTTCTCCTATATTGCGAAACATACCGGATTTCGCATTCAGACGATGCGCTTCATCTACCAATAGTGTATCCACCATATTTTCCTGCATATCAATATAGACACCAGACCCTTTAAACAAATTATCAATACTGCTTTTTCTGAATGGGCCTTTCAGTTTCTTCTGGTAGACATTTCTTGGAGCACTATTTTTGGATACGTACTGACAAAACTGTTCTTCGCATGTGAGCTGTGCAAGCAAATTTACTGCAACGACTGTTTTTCCTGTGCCAGGACCACCCTGAACAATCATCACTCGTTTTTTCTCATCCTTCTGGGATAACCTGGACATATTCAATATCTCTTCATAAACTACTTTCTGATCATCTAACATAATGAATTCGCGATTGCCTTTCAGCATGTTCGCTATAGAATTCTGCAGACTTTTGGATGGCTTGATTTTCCCCTGATCAATATCATATATCAGTTTTTTATTGTCACCTGATACAATGTCCTTTTTAATAAACTGACGCAATTTTTTAACCTGACCACGTGTAAAAGCAGGAGCCTCTTCTAGATAGTCCTGGTACTGGGCTGCGTCCAATGCATCTTTCCCAATTCTACGATAATTATGTAAATATGAGCATGGATGCAAAAAAATATTGCTCATCTGAACCGATTGATTGTAATCTCGAATCATCATAGCATACGACCATGCCTGATATGATGGATGAACCACATTCCGCAAAGAATTTCCAGTATAAGTTTTTACCAATGCATCCATACCTTCGACAGATTCCAAATGATCCCATTGCTTTAGCTCTATAATGACAACATTTCCAATCTCTTGCTTATTATAACCAGATATCAAAAAATCAACGCGCTTTGAGGTTTGTGGAATATTGTATTCAATTGCAATTCCAGCATCAGCAGGTATCTCATTATCATTTAAAACCTTGTACATATACTCAAGCGAATTCTCCCATGAGCGAAACTCATTTGCTGCCGTATGGCGCCTCATTTTTTGATATATATTTTCCTCAATTTCAACTGCAATCGTATCATCTTCTACGCTTTTTAAAAAATCTGTTTTTATACCATCATAAACAATCATTTGTTTTCTCCAAATCTTGTTAGACCAATCGTATTTATGTCTATGACATTTATCAGGCCTGTTTTTATATGACTGGTGTGGTCATCTCAATATGATTTCCCTCACTATCCTCAAATTCGCTTACCCAGTTTGAACCAATTTGTTTTAACTCGAATATAACTTTCTTATCGGATAACTTATTCTTTAAAACCTCCAAGCTTTCTACCTCAATGCTAGGCAGACAATTGCTCCCGAAAATATGGGATTCATTGACCATCTGGTACTGGAATAAGCCCAGACGAAATTCTTTGATATTGAAAACGCTGTAGACCGAATCCCTTTCCGTAACCGGCTGCTCAAAAAACTCCTGATAAAAAGAGATTGCCCGTTCCATATCATTGACGCATAAGTACAAGGATCTAATAGTACAGTTCATCTAATCTCACTCCTATTCTTTCATAATGTTATGGCCTTCATTGTTGTAATTTCGACACCTGTTGGATAGAATAAATCATTAAGTCTCTACATCGCTATTATACCACAACCACTAAAAGGAATTTCAATAAAATATTGTATTTATTTACCCATATATTTAAGAAATCTTTATTTGAGTAGATTGTTCTATTGTGATAGAATGTAGATTATACCTAATTACGATAACTTTTTGCTTTTGATACCAAATTATACTTAATTAGTGACAATTTCATGATATACTTTAATAATAAACATCAACCAAATTTGTAACTCATTCATTTCGATAAAATTCAGTGAGCATATTCTGCTGGACTTTGCTATTAAGGAGATTACACGTGAAAAAAATCAGCAAATATCTATTTGCCTGTTTACCATTTCTGATGGTAATGGGAATCATGTTATTAGTACCTAATATCATCATGATTTTCTTGATGATATTTCACACGAGCACCGATTATTTTCAGGGAATCGAGGCCGCTTATTCTGCCTATATGAATAATCTGAATCTTGTTTCCGTTATCATGTACATCTGTGCACTGATTCCTGTAGGGTTCTGGTATTACTACAAGGTTTACAAGGTGAAGAAGCAATATAAGCAAAACTGGTACTTCCGCCCATCCGGCGTAGGCTCTACCGCTTTGCTGGCACTTGGAGTCAGCCATTCCATGAGTCTTTTGTTTCTATTTCTGTCAATTTTAATGCCCAAAGCACTAAACAACTATAGTGAATTGGTGGAAAGTTCCGGGATGCTGTCCTACTCCGTCATATGGGTTTTCTCATCCCTGATACTGCCCCCTCTCATGGAGGAAATGTTATTCCGGGGACTGATTATGACCATGTTCCGCCGAGCAGGAGCCACCTTCGTTGTTGCCAACATCTTACAGGCAGTGCTGTTCGGAATCTTCCATATGAATCTTGTTCAGGGTATCTATGCCTTTCTGTTAGGTGTTATCATGGGATATCTGGTTAAGCAGTACAATACCTTGCTGGCCAGCATGACCTTCCATGCACTTTTCAATTTCTTCGGCACTTTCCTGACGGATTTGGAGAACAAATTTTTTAATGGATACCTCAATTTTCTTACGATGATATTGGGGCTCCTGCTGACAGGGTTCTCCCTCTATCTGATCAGCAGACAAAAACTTCCGGTCCGAAAAGTTACCAAACCGGTGCTCAGACAAACACCCTATGATGATTGGGGATCCTATCACAATTAATTTAGATGCATCAACAAAGGCTATATTCACATCACGGTGGATATAGCCTTTATTGATAAAAGTTAAATAACTAATTTACTTTATTCAAACTCGGATTGTAATGCCTCATATCCCCTTTCTCCTGTTCTGATTTTGACCACCTCAGCAATCTGGTATGCGAAGATTTTTCCATCTCCAACCTCCCCTGTCCGGGTCACATCACAGATTGCCTTGATGACCTTTTCTTTC
>DVLR01000002.1 GCA_018715425.1 Candidatus Merdenecus merdavium | reverse complement strand
GGTCAGACCTATCCATATTGGGAATTATGCCTTGCTGATGGCAGTGGAGAAAACCATGATATGGAATCTATCCTAAAGCCCTATTTAGAGCGTGATTCAAGAATTAAATATAAAAAACTAAATAAAAACCTGGGAATTGCAGGAAATACCAATGCTGCCCTCACCATGTCTACAGGAGAATATATTGGTCTTTTAGACCATGATGATTATTTAGAAATCGATTGTCTTTATGAAGTGGCAAAAGCGCTGGAAGAGTCATCTTCCAAAGGAATGACTTCAGAAATAGATATTCTTTATACAGATGAAGATAAAGTAAGGGAGGGCGTTTTTTTTCAACCACATTTTAAGCCAGATTTTAACTTAGACCTCTTACGTTCTAATAATTATATTTGCCATTTTTTTGTTGTTAGAAGAGAGATTGCCATAAATTGCAAAGGCTTTTCTAAAGAATTTGATGGTGCTCAGGATTACGATTTTATTTTTCGCTGTATCGAACAAGCAAAGAGGATTGTTCATATACCAAAAATTTTATATCATTGGAGAGTTCATCAAGAGTCTACAGCAGATAATCCTCATAGTAAGCTTTATGCCTTCCAAGCTGGTAAGAGAGCTATAGAGGGAAATTTGGAAAGAAAGGGATTATCTTTTGCAACCGTAGTTCCAATGAAAGATTTAGGGTTTTATCGGGTGATTTATGGGTTAGATGCAAAGAAAATGCAGGATCTAAAGTTAAGTATAATCATTGTCTCTAAAAAACCCACCAGTAGTCTGTCAGGATTATTAAGCCAGTTAAGATCCATTCAGGTTCCTCATGAGATCGTTGTGATTTCCTCTTATGATAAAGAGGATGATCATAACGTAATAGCTTATAAAAAACCATTTCACTTTGGAGCTATGGCTAATGAAGCAGCGAAAAAATCTAATGGGAATCTATTGCTATTTTTATCAGATGATGTATACAAAATAGAGATCCATGCAATGAATAACATGATTGGAAATGCCATTAGAGAAGACGTGGGTGTAGTAGGAGGACGATCCTATGACCATCATCATAGATTAATTCAAGCAGGATTGCTAGGGGATCCTAAAAAGATTGAAAGAAAACTGTTTCAAGGCACGAAGAAAGGCTTTACAGGTTATCTCCATAAAATCATTCTCCAACAACAGGTTCAAGCCGTGTCACAGGATTGCCTTTTGATCGACGCAGCTAAATTTCGCCAGGCGAAGGGATTTAATGAAGAATTAAGTGAACATTTTTTTGGTTTGGAATTGTGTTTAAAAACCAACAGACTTGGCTATTCCACCATCTATCAGCCCGATGTTATGGTTTTTAAAAAAACGGATATAGAAGAAGAGAAGATACCGTCCATAAAGGATATGGAATATATGCAGAAACATTACTCAGATGATTTAAAAAAAGGATCTTCTTATTATCATGAATATTTACATCTCGATGATTGGACATTATAATCATAAAGGGAGAATTCATATATTTATTAATAAATTAAGAAAGCAGTAGGTACGAGATGAATCAAGTATCCGTAATTATTCCCAACTTTAATGGGATCAAATACTTAAAGGATTGTCTGGATTCTCTAAGAAAGCAGACAATGAAAGAGTTTAATATCATTTTGATCGATAATGCATCTACCGACGGTAGTGTATCCTATTTACAGGAAAATTATCCAGAGGTAATCCTATCCGTATTGGATCAAAACTATGGTTTTTGTAAAGCTGTAAACGAGGGGATTCGTTTAAGTGATGCCCCCTATGTTTTATTGCTAAACAACGATACAATCGTAGATGAAGATTTTGTAAAACAGTTATACCATGAAATTATACAGGATACGAATATTTTTTCATGTCAAGGAAAGATGCTTAATTTAAGGAATCCTAACATTATGGATGATGGTGGTGACTACTATAATGCTCTAGGTTGGGCTTTTACCATTGGTAAGGGGAAAGATGCCAAAAAGTATAATCAAAAAAGAGAAATCTTTTCTTCATGTGGAGGAGCTGCTATTTATAGAAGGGATTTGTTGCTTACACTGGGACTTTTTGATGAAGAGCACTTTGCATACCTTGAAGATATGGATCTTGGGTATAGGGCTAGGATACATGGATATCGTAACCTGTATTGCCCACAGGCAATGGTAAAACACGTAGGAAGTGGTACCACAGGCTCAAAATATAATGAATTTAAAGTTTACTACTCGGCAAGGAATAATATCTATTTGATTTATAAGAATATGCCTGTGCTACAGTTATTATTAAATCTGCCCTTTATTTTGTTAGGAATCTTAATAAAAGGATGCTTTTTTTCTTTGAAGAAATACGGTAGAGATTATGTAAAAGGATTAAAGGATGGGATAAGGTTATCTTTTCATCATAGAAAAAATAATAAAAAAGTAAGGTTTCAATGGGGCAATCTAACAAATTACACAAAAATTCAACTAGATTTATGGGTAAATATACTAAAAAAAGTTATCGGCTAGAGTTTGTTAAGGAAATTTTAAGAATATACTTGAATTTGTTGGTTGTCCTTTTGTGGGTAATCATGTATTATATAATATGATCCTAGGGGCAAAATCATTTTTGCCCCCTACATCATAATACGAAAATAGGTGAATAAGGGTGAGGTAATTGATTAAAGATAATCAGAAATACTTTAATCGGCTCCATGTAATTATAGATATGATAGTGGTTGCATTTTCTTATCTATTAGCATGGATCATTCGATTTAAAGCTGGATTTTTTAAAGATATAGATGCAGGAACACTTTCCTTCCAGACATACATGTATGCACTGATTTTTATTGTGCCATTGTATTTAATATTATATTATGCATTTACCCTCTATACATCAAAACGCGTACAAGGTAGACGCTTAGAAGGGTCTAATATTTTAAAAGCCAATTCTTTAGGTCTGCTGATTATACTAACAGGCTTGTATCTCTTGAAGCTGGTAGACTTTTCACGACATATGCTTCTGATCTTCTATGGGGTAAATATCATATTAGAGCTACTCGTGCGAAATATCATTCGTTACGTATTAAGAAATATGCGAAAGCGTGGTATGAATTTAAGGCATATTCTACTAGTAGGTTATAGTCGGGCGGCAGAAGAATATATCGATCGTATTAAACAAAATCCCCAGTGGGGTTACTTGATTCGTGGAATACTAGACGATAATGTGGAAAGAGGCGTGAAATACAAAGGAATTAAGGTTATCGGTAAAATCGACAATCTTTTGGTTATTTTACCAGAAAATCGTCTAGATGAAATAGCTATTACCTTAGGTCTAGATGAATATTCTAAATTAGAGCATATCGTAAGTTTATGTGAAAAATCAGGTGTGCATACAAAGTTTATTCCAGATTATAATAATATTATACCAACAAAGCCTTATACAGAGGATTTATTAGGACTTCCAGTTGTAAATATCAGGCATGTACCATTAACCAATACTTTTAATATGCTGGTAAAACGCATAGTGGATATTATCGGTTCATTAACTGCTATTATTTTGTTTTCTCCAATGATCCTTCTGGTGAGTGTATTAGTTAAAATATCCTCTCCAGGTCCGATTATATACAAGCAGGAGAGAGTGGGACTTCATAACAAGCCATTTTCCATGTATAAGTTTCGTTCCATGGAGGTCCAATCAGAAAAAGAAGAAAAGTCGAAATGGACGGTTAAAAATGATCCTCGCGTAACAACCATAGGTAAGATCATCAGAAAAACCAGCATTGATGAATTCCCGCAGTTTTTTAATGTTCTAAAGGGGGATATGAGTCTTGTAGGCCCACGTCCAGAACGCCCTTTTTTTGTGGAAAAGTTTAGAGAAGAGATACCGAGGTATATGGTAAAGCATCAAGTTCGGCCTGGTCTTACAGGGTGGGCACAAGTAAATGGATTACGTGGGAATACCTCCATACGTAAAAGAATTGATCACGATTTATATTATATAGAGAATTGGACCTTAGGGTTTGATTTTAAGATCATGATTTTAACAGTAGTAAAAGGGTTCATTAATAAAAATGCATATTAATGAAAGGATGAAATTTTGCTATTGCCTACGATATTTAAGTAGACAGGAAAGGATAAGTTATGAAGAAACAAAAGAACGTTTCACGAAAAAAGACCCGTGCATATAAGAAACGTAGAAACCGTAGAATCATATTTACCATGGAAGTGATTGTATTACTTCTTGCAATTGGTGTTTTATACGTGGTAAATAAGTTAAACAAAATTGGAAGCGATGATCTGAATCTAGAATTAGTGGAGACCAATCCAGGAGTTAGTTCAAATGAAGTATTAGATGGATATACGAATATTGCATTATTTGGTGTAGATTCAAGGGAAGCAAATCTAGATGCTGGTGCACTAAGTGATATGATTATGATTGCGAGTATCAATAATAAAACGAAAGAAGTTCGCTTAGTTTCTGTCTATAGGGATTCTCTTTTAGATACTAAAAATGGTTCCTTTAGAAAGGCCACAGAAGCATTTTCCTTAGGTGGAAAAGAGCGTGCTATCAGCATGTTAAATATTAACTTAGACTTAGATATTAAAGCCCATGTTATTGTAGACTTTAATGCTGTAGCCGAAGTCGTTGATCTTTTGGATGGTATCGATTTAGAAATTACAGATGATGAGATGGTGCATATTAATAACTACTGTGTGGAAACATCAAGAGTGACAGGGAAGGATTATACTCCTCTTCAGGAGTCAGGAATGGTTCATTTAAATGGAGTACAAGCCGTTTCTTATAGTCGAATCAGACAGACAGAAGGTGGAGATTTCCAAAGATCTGCTAGACAAAGATTTGTTATTGGACTTCTTGTGGATAAATTAAAAGCTTCTGATATCCTAACCATTAATAAAATTATTGATAAGGTATTTCCTATGGTTTCCACAAGTTTTACCAAGTCACAAATACTTGGCATGGTAGTTGATGCACTGAATTATGAACTTGGAGAGACAGGAGGATTTCCGACGGCTAACAAACCTTATAATGACATATATATTAATGGAGAATATAGAGGACACGTGATTGTTCCAGTAACATTAGAAGAGAATGTAAAACAGTTACATCAATTCTTATTTGGTGATGAAGCTTATACTCCATCTAGTAAAGTACAGGAGATTTCTCAAGAGATTATTAATATTACAGGGTATACTAGTTTAGAGTAAGACGAAAAACAGGGGTCATGACAAAGCTAAGAGTTTTGTAATGATCTCTTTTTAAATAGAGGGGATCATAGATATGGAAAACATGAAAGTAGATGTGGTGATACCAACGTATAAACCAGATGCTAAACTTAAAAACATGGTGGAGCTATTAAGAAATCAAAGCCTTCCAGTACAAAAAATTCTAATCATCAATACAGAAGAAGAGTATTTTCCAAAAGGTATTTTTGAACCAATGTCAGAGGTTGAAATCATTCATATTAAAAAAAGTGAGTATGATCATGGAGCAACTAGAGATATGGGAGCGAAAAAATGTCATGGAGATATTGTTGTATTCATGACTCAAGATGCCATGCCTAAGGATGATACTTTAATCGCCCACTTAATAGAACCACTGAAAGATAAAAGGACGGCTTGTTCTTACGGAAAGCAGTTACCATTACCTGATTGTGAGATCATAGAGCGTTATACGAGATCCTTTAATTATGGAGATGAGGATCTATTAAAGACAAAGGCTTCTATCAGTCATATGGGGATTAAAACATTTTTTTGTTCTAACGTATGCGCAGCTTATAGAAAGGATGTCTATGAGGAACTAGGAGGCTTTGTGCACCAAGCAATCTTCAATGAGGATATGATTTATGCTGGGAGAGCAATCTTGGCTGGATATCAGGTTGCTTATGCATCTAAAGCAAGAGTTTATCATTCCCATAATTATAATCATAGGCAACAGTTTCAAAGAAATTTTGATCTTGGAGTATCCCAGGCAGATTATCCAGATGTATTTTCAGCAGTAAAATCGGAATCAGAAGGAGTCAAATTAGTAAAAGAAACAGGAAAGTATCTGATCAGAATCAAAAAGCCGTGGTTGATCCTTGATCTTGTGATAAAAAGTGGGGTGAAATTCCTCGGGTTTCAATTTGGAAAATCCTATAAAAAACTACCTTCTAAAATCATATTATGGTGTACCATGAGTCCTTCTTACTGGGATAGAAAGAAGTCATACCAATAAAAGTGGGTTATAAATATGTCCTTCTATGTATCCAAGGAACCTTTCATATGTCACAGAAAATACACAATTCTTTGATAAACTTAAATGATGAGTAAGATTTTATAAAATTATGGATATCATAAAACAATGGATGACCATCTCTGCTATATGAAATAGCGAAGGAACATCCATAATAAAAATAGATAAAGGAGTGAGGAGGGCTTATGACAGAGGAATGGGAAGATTATAATAAACAAACAGATGATTTTGAAGATAATGAAAACTCTAACGAGGATATAGGTTATGAAGATACACCAGTGGAATCAAATATGGAGGAATATAATCAACCGAACTTTATTATAAAGGATCTAGAAAATAATGAGCAATACGATACAGAAGTAGATGGTAGTTATTATGGACCCTATAAAATTTCACAGCCTATACAACCCAAACCGATTCCGAAACAGGATAAAAAGAGAAAAAAAGAAAGTGGTAATTTCATACTAAGGACTTCACTTTTCGTTTTATCCGCAGTCTTGTTCGGTGTAATCTCAAGTGTTGTCTTTCAGTTTACAAATTCTAGCGGGCTTTTTTATTCTTCAAATGAAGAAGAAACAAACTTAGATTCAATATCCCAAAAGGAAACTCAAGAATCATCTATAACAGATACGACCCTAGTTCAAACAGGATCAGCTTCCATAGTAAAACACACCATGCCATCGATTGTAGCCATTACCAATAAGTCTGTTCAAGAAACGAGAGGTTTATTTGGATCCATTCAGTCCTATGAAACCGAAAGCAGTGGTTCTGGAATTATTATAGGACAAAGCGATAAAGAATTATTTATTGTAAGTAATAATCATGTTGTAGAGAATGCGAAGACATTATCCGTATGTTTTTACAGTGAAACAAAAGATGGGGATAATTTAGACCATGAAGCTGTAGTTGAAGCTACGATTCAAGGCACCGATCCTAGAAATGATTTGGCTGTTATTGGAGTAAAAATAAAGGATATCCCTAGAGATACTTTAGAGGTGATTAAAGTCGCAGTCTTAGGAGACTCAGATGTGCTTGATGTAGGACAACCAGTAGTAGCCATTGGAAATGCTTTAGGAGTTGGTCAATCCGTAACACAGGGAATTATCAGTGCATTAGATAGGGAAGTAACGGTAGATGCTTTTAGTAATAAATTAATTCAGACAGATGCAGCTATTAATTTTGGAAACAGCGGCGGCGCATTGCTGAATATGAATGGCGAAGTCATTGGTATCAATGTTATTAAACTGGCAGCAGAAACAGTAGAAGGAATGGGATATGCCATCCCAATTTCGACGGCACAGCCCATTATCGATGATTTAATGAATCGAAACTCCTTAACTCAGGTTAAGGAAAAAGGATATTTAGGAATTTCAGGGGTTCAGGTAACCGAAGATATTTCAAATACTTACGACCTACCGTTAGGTTTGTTTATCAATCAAGTAGAAGAAGGCAGTCCAGCAGATCTAGCAGGTCTGAAAAAGGGAGATGTTTTAGTTGCTTTTGATGGAAGAGAAATAGATAGTATGGAGACATTACAAAGTATTATTTCCTACTACAAAGCGTCAGAAGAAGTAGAAGTGACCTTATACGTCTATGAAGATAACGAGTATATAGAGCAAAACATAACCGTTGTTTTAGGTAAAAGAGAAAGTTAGAACAAAAAAATAAAAGTAATATTGCTTCTGGTATGTTATACTGAAAACAATATTACTTTTTTTATATCCATACATAGATGGCATATACATAAGAAATACTGAGCCAACATCTCCTTTAATAGTTTGTACAAGAAAAGATAAATATTTCATAAATAGTAGAGCAATACTTTATAAAATCTTCACTTGTACCTCATTCTGAACTAGGATATAATAAGAGAAGCACAGAAGATTTATAAGCAAGTTTGAGCCAGCACTGCATTTGCGCAAACTTGATATGCATAAAAAGCAGTGTAGAAACGAGGTAGTAATGGAAGATCATAAGGATTCAATGATAAATGAAGATCAGGAATTACATACTGATACTAAAAAAAATGAAAATAAAATAAATAAAAAACAAGAAGATGAATATGAAAAGGTTTGCTTTGTTTGTAGAAGACCAGAGAGCAAGGCTGGAAAAATGATTTCTATGCCTAATGATATTAATATATGTTCCGATTGTATGCAGAAAACGTTTGATACCATGAGCAATAGTAACTTTAATTACGAGGATCTTGCTAAATTCTCCAATATGAATATGATAAATTTGTCTGATCTTCAATCAAGCATTCCTAAAAAGCAGAAAATTAAGAAGAAAAAAGAGGAGCAGGAAAAGCCTGAAAAAGTATTGGATATTAAGTCTATACCTGCTCCACATCAAATAAAAGCCAGTTTAGATGACTACATTATTGGGCAAGAATATGCGAAGAAAGTAGTTTCGGTTGCAGTATATAACCACTATAAACGGGTTGCTTCAAATACCATGGATGAAATCGAAATAGAAAAATCAAATATGTTAATGATAGGACCAACGGGAAGTGGTAAAACGTATTTGGTTAAAACTTTAGCAAAACTTTTGGATGTGCCATTAGCAATTACAGATGCAACCTCTCTTACTGAGGCAGGATATATCGGTGATGATATTGAAAGTGTTGTATCAAAATTATTAGCAGCAGCAGGAAATGATGTGGAAAAGGCCGAGCGCGGAATTATTTTTATTGACGAGATCGATAAGATTGCTAAAAAGAAAAATACGAATCAAAGAGACGTAAGTGGAGAATCTGTACAACAAGGAATGTTAAAGCTGCTAGAAGGTAGTGAAATTGAAGTTCCAGTGGGAGCAAATAGTAAAAATGCCATGGTACCTCTAGTAACCGTTAACACAAGAAATATTTTGTTTATTTGCGGTGGTGCTTTCCCAGATCTTGATAATATTATAAAAGAACGTCTTAATAAACAGGCAACCATTGGATTTCAGTCTGATTTAAAAGATAAGTATGATGATGATAAAAATATATTATCTAAAGTTACTTTAGAGGATATCAAAACATTCGGTATGATCCCAGAGTTTATCGGTCGTTTGCCAATTGTATTTACCTTACAAGGACTTGATAAACAGATGTTGGTTCAAATTCTAAAAGAACCAAAGAATGCGATTTTAAAGCAATACCAAAAGCTGTTAGCATTAGATGAAGTACTATTGGAATTTGAAGATAAAGCATTAGAAGCCATTGCTGAAAAAGCGTTGGAAAAAAATACAGGTGCCAGGGCACTTAGAGCAATTATTGAAGAATTTATGCTGGATATTATGTATGAAATACCAAAGGATGAGAACATTGGTCGTGTTATCATAACCGAAAAATATATTCGGCATACAGGTGGTCCTACCATTGATATGAGAGGAACGGTAGAATTATTAGAAGAATCGAAAGGGGTATAGGGTATGGCAAAGGATTTTTTTGAAGACATGGGAAAAGTATTCACAGAAACCGTTGAAGATATTAGCAGAAAGACAGGAGAGGCTGTTGAAATACAAAAGCTGAAAAGAAAACGCAGCACCTTGAAAAGAGAGGTAAATGATCGATATAGGGAACTGGGAGAGAAAGTCTACGCTAAATATAAAGTAGGTGAGCTTTTAGATCCAGACTTTGGAGATTATTG
>DVLR01000046.1 GCA_018715425.1 Candidatus Merdenecus merdavium | reverse complement strand
AAATCTCTAAAAAGGAGGGACAAAATAACCTTAGGTAAGGAATAAGCGTTGGATCATTACAGGATATAGAAGTGTTTTTTATAAATACAGTTTTGCTCATAAGAAAGAAAAAACGAAACAAAACAGAATTCAAAAGGAGGAAAAAAATGACTGTAAAAATAAAAAAAGTTTTAGGTTTCGTCATGGCATTGGTCATGGTCTTATCTACAGGCATAGGGAGTAGCCAAGCATTGGCAGCAGGTAATGGAGAAATTAAAGTTACAGGAACAACAGAGGGGAAAACATATAGTATTTACAAGATCTTCGATTTAACTCTAGGTGGAGGAGACAAGGATAAAGTTTCTTACACCATTGCCCATGAGTGGGAGGAATTTTTTGCTACAGGTGCTGGGAAAACATATATCGTTGATGAGAATACTACTGAAAAGCTAAATCCAATTGTCGTAGATCAAAAAGTTATGGGTATCAATATTACAGAAAGCAATGTGGCTGCATTTGCTAAAGATGTCATGGCTGTCATTGGAGATAAAACGAAAGCGGCTACACAAGAAGCAACAGGAACGACCCTAACCTTTAGCAATTTAGAGTTAGGTTATTATTTAGTACATCCAGAGGGAGCAACGAGACCATAGAAGGGCAAAGCTCTATTGTTTCCTTAACATCTACAACACCAAGTGCGGAAATTACTGCTAAGGGAGAATATCCAACAGTTGAAAAGGAAGCCGACAAAGATTCAGCTGATTATGGTGAAGTGATTCACTATACATTAACTAGTAAAGTGCCAGATACTACTGGTTATCGTGAATACATATATAAACTTACAGACACACTATCAAAAGGCTTAACCATGGATACAGGAAGTGTAAAAGTGTTGATTGGAGGGGAAGATGTAACAGAGAATGAAAATGTTACTGTTATAGCAGGAGCTAATGAATTAATCGTCACATTTAATATGTTAAACTTCCAAGACAAAGTGGGCCAAGAGATAAAAGTAACTTATGAAGCTTCTTTAAATGAAGATGCAGTAAATGGTGTCCTTGGTAACCCTAACGAAGTAGAATTAGAGTACAGCAATGATCCACAAGATCAGACATCTACAGATACAACAACAGATGAAGAAAAAGTGCATACAGCAGCAATAAAAGTACTAAAATTTGAAGAAGGCTATGAGGACAAGGTTTTATCTGGAGCTAAATTTGTATTGAAAAATGGAGAAGGTGCAGATGGAACATACTACAAATTAGTGGATGGCAAGATTACTTGGGTAGATAACATTGAGGAAGCAGACGAAAAGACAACAAATGCAGAGGGTATCGTTGAATTTAAAGGCTTAAAAAATGGAACTTATTATCTTGTAGAGACGGAAGCACCAGAAGGATTTAATAAGTTAACAGATCCTATAGAGGTTACCATTGATTATGAAAACCAAACAGAAATAGAATTTCAAGAAGCTAAAGTAGCAAACAGCACTGGTGTGGAATTGCCAGGAACAGGTGGTGCAGGAACAACCTTATTTGCAGTTTTAGGTGGGGGAATCATACTAGTTGCAGCTTTTTGTCTGATAAAAGGGAAATCAAAGAAAGAAAGGAATTAGCAGTATGGAACTCCAACGGAGCTTCCTTATTCCATCTCTATTGGAGGGAATCGCTTAATTATGGAAAAATGGAAATCAATGTTCTTCCGAATATTATTGCTCATAGGATGTGGTATTTTTTTCTACCCCACCATCAGTGATTACGTAAATAATATCACTCAATCTAAGGCCATTATAAAGTATCAGGAAGCCTTAAGTCAATATGATGGAATAGAGATTGAAAAAATAAAAGAACAAGCCGATGAATACAACCAAACATTAGCCATGGAAAAGGATCCCCTATGGAAGGCAGATGTACTAGAGGGTTATGAAGAAAGCTTAAATCCTTTTCAGAATGGGATGATGGGTTCTGTAGTCATAGACAAAATAAATGTTAATCTGCCGATTTACCATGGAGTAAATGAAGGTGTGATTCAAAGTGGCGTCGGCCATTTACCAGGTAGTTCTTTGCCAGTAGGTGGAGAAACCACTCACGCTGTGATTTCAACCCATAGTGGACTTCCTTCCGCCAAATTATTTACAGATTTGAACAAGCTAGAAATTGGAGATGAATTTATCCTTTTGGTTCTTGATGAAAGCTTAACCTACCGAGTGGATCAAATATTGACGGTTCTACCAGATGAAGTAGAAGCATTAAAAATAGAAGAAGGTAAAGATTACGTAACCATGCTGACGTGCACTCCTTATGGGATCAATACTCACAGACTCCTAGTAAGAGGAGAAAGAGTCATCAAAGATGCCAATCAACAAGATTCAAAGGTTGGAGACAAGGGGGAAAAAAGGATAAGCTTCAATGGGATCAAAATCATAGTCATCTTAGGAATCTTCGTTGTGATATTAGGAACCATCATAAAGGATTTGATCTTCCTAGTGATGAAAAGGAAGAAAAAGGACCGTTAAGATGGAGAAGAAAAAGACGTTCTTTTGCAAGGTTTATTAGAGGTGGTTCAATGAATAAAATAAAAAAAAGACTGACAATATCTCTTGTGTGTTTCCTGTTAAGCTTGATGACGATTTCATCCATTACTTTTGCCATGGATGGATTTGATGAAAATCGAGATGTTCAATTTACCATTGACTATCAGCATGAAGGCACCAAACTAGCTCATGCAGAGTTTGCACTATATCTAGTAGGAAACGTGGATCGAACAGGAAAGGTAGAGGTGACAAAGGAATTTAGCGACTATCCTGTTGATTTCTCTTCATTAAATCAAGAGAGTTGGAACGACTATGCCTTGACTTTAAAAGGATATGTTCAAAAAGATCGGTTGAATCCAGTGTTGACAGGGACAACCGATGGCAATGGAAGGTTCACAAGCAACTTAAAAGCAGGCCTGTACTTGGTTATGGGACAACAAATCGTGATGGATGGTTTTCGTTACGATTCCACTCCCTTTCTGGTTGTTCTACCTGGATTAGAACAAGAGACGGGAAGATGGAAGTATGACGTCACGTCTTTTCCTAAAACAAAAAAAGAGGAAATGTTGAAGGAAGAAATAAATAAGATCGTGATCAAAGTATGGAAGGATCATGGTTACGAAAAAACAAGGCCGGAAGAAATAGAGGTTGAATTATTAGGAAACGGAAATCTAAAAGAAACCGTTACATTAAGCAAAGAGAACAATTGGCGACATACATGGGAAAGATTAGATTCTAATATCAGCTGGGTGGTGGTAGAAAAAGATCTGGATAAAAGCAAATATAAGGTAGCAATTGCAGAAGAGGGCAATACATTTATGATTGAAAATACTTATCTTCCACCAAGTGTACCTAAGAAGTCAAAAGGTTCTTTGCCACAGACGGGGCAATTATGGTGGCCTGTCTATGCATTGACAGGTGTCGGTTCCATATTTATTTTATTAGGCTACGTACAAGATAGAAGAAAGAAGGTGGATAAATGAAACATAAAGTGAAGCAAATCACCTCCTTTGTTTTAGTCATCAGTATGTTACTTTCATTTTCCCCTATTTCTTTTGGAAAAGATAAAGAAACGGAGTCAATTGTTACAACGGATACACAAGAGGCAAGGGAAGACTCTCCAGTAAAAGAAGGTGGAGAGGAAACCATCCAGGATACCGAAAAAGGGAAGGACACGGATGGTAATAAAGAATCCAGTGATGATCACGTGGAGGGTACTGAAGAAAGTAAAGATTCCCAGGGGGATCAAACAGATCAGGATCCACGAAGGATTCAATATACCGTGGAACATGAGGAATATCAAGCTTTAGTAGAGGCTCCTGAAGGCTCTTTCTTGGAGGAGGCAGAACTAAACGTTAGAGAAGTGGTTCCGGAAGAGAGCGAGAAGAAAGAGACTCAATTTCGTGAGATTATGGAATTGGTTTCCAACAATTTAGAAAAAGAAACAAAGATGGAGGATGCTAAAATTTATGACATCTACTTTACAAATGAGAGTGGAGAAAAGATACAACCTTTAAAAGAAGTTCAAGTGAGCATTTTGTATAAACAAGGAATGTCTTTGGATGGTATGGATAAAGATGGGAAAGACATAGAACTTGTATATACTTTAGACAGAGAGATCCTTCCATGTAAAGATGTGGAGTTAGAAACAAATACAGATGGTGAAATAGTAAGCTTAAGTTTTAAGACGGATGGACTAGAACAACTCATCTTATTTCATGTGGTCCAGAATTCTCTAGACAGAGATGGTTTATTGGAAACGGATCCATCGTCGACTCAAGACTTGGATGATGAGAAACTAGAAGAACTGCAGCAAATAGAAACAATGAAAAACAAACCTGCAACGGTTCCTACAGTAGATAGTAAGGCTGAGGGGATTAAAGTAAATTTATTCGATTACGGTGGAAATGATTTAGATAATGTAAGGAACACAGTAGGTAATCATTTCAATACTGGGATTAATCAGGGAAAAGATCTATGGTTTTTAGGCACAGGATCAGATGGAGAGAACAGACCATATGATATCAATGGATTTACAGGTGGAAAAATTGCAAAACAAGGAATTGTAAAAAACACCTTAGAAAATGGATATCCTAAGCTTAGAGGAAGTAACCAGAGTTTGTCATACTTATTCGACTTAACTCCCAAGGGTGAAAGTAAACAAGTATATGGAGATACCAATCATTTATTTCAAAAAGATAATAAAGGATATTATCTATTCGATAGTGATCAAAACTATGCCTACTATAATAAAGAGAAGAACGAATTTGAGGTTTACAAAGGAACCTATGATACAAATGATAATCATCAAATAGGTTTTTTCCCATTTAATGAATATGATGAAACCAAGAGGAATGTACAACCTGGAGAAGGTTATAATCATCATTTTGGATTAACCATGGAAGCGGATTTTATCATACCAAAAGGTGGGACAGTCCAAGGGGAAGACATGGTGTTTGAGTTTTCAGGAGACGATGATGTTTGGGTGTTTATAGATGATGTCTTAGTCCTAGATATAGGTGGAATACATGAAGCCGTAGATGGAAAGATAAATTTCACCACAGGAGTTGTAACAGTAAGTGATACGATGAATGCCTTTGGTTCAGGTGTTACAAATGGTAAATTAAATACGTTAAGTAAGATATTTGAGAATGCAGGAAAAAAATATGATGATTCCGAATATTCTGAACATAAAATCTCTTTTTTCTATTTAGAAAGAGGAGGCGTTTATTCCAATTGTAAACTCACTTTCAATTTAGAGGTTTATAATGATGAAGTCGAAGATGATCCTAGGCTATCGGTGAAAAAAGTTTGGCAAGATGCTCAAGGGAATCCTTTTGATTCAAATGTGGAATCTATAGAGGTGGAATTATGGAGACGTTATACAAAACAAACAGTTTCGAAAGAACATGAGGTAAGATTCGTCGTACAACTTAAGGAATATGAGGGTAGGCCTACATATGAATATGAAGTGAAATCCATAAAGGTAAAAGACGGAGGAACAGTTACTTTTGCCCCTGCTATATGGAAAGCACCAAGTGGTGTTAACAGTAGTACGGGAGATTTGGATATTATAAGAACTGATACGTTTGATGGATGGTTGTCTCTTCCTATTTATCATCAAAGTAATATTACTAGTGATACAACCATTACAATTTTATTTGATGTGAATAGATCGGATGGTTGGCTATACGAAAGTCAAAAAGAGGCTGTTAAATTCTATTTACTTCAATATGATGAGCCAACGAAAACTCTTCAAGAAGAAGGCACAGAGGAAATCATAGAAGAATATGTTGAAACCATAACCTTAAGT
>DVLR01000045.1 GCA_018715425.1 Candidatus Merdenecus merdavium | reverse complement strand
TCGTTATCCATGTTAGCGATTATCATAGTTATTGTATTGACGCCATTTCTTTCTAAAAAATTTGGGTTTACCAACGTCATGCGGGCGACGACGCTGATTGGAGCCTTTGGCTATCTTATTCGATTGTTTGCTATTCATAATATTCCATTGCTTTTCGTCACAAATATGGTTTCTATGATGGGGTTTTATACAATGTTTTCTTTTGGAGGTACATTCGTTCTTGAATGCATTGATTATGGAGAATGGAAAACTGGAGTACGAAGTGAAGGGACAATCGCATGTGCCCAAAGTGTAACTTCAAAAATTGGAACCGCCGTCGGTGTTGGACTAGTGGGAGTACTTATGGGTATTTCGGGATATCAAGGTTCTGAGGTGGTTCAAAGTGAAGGATCCAGAAACATGATTATTGCACTATTTTCAATTGTTCCAGCAGTATTTTGTATCATTCAGTTTGTGCTTCTTAAAGTGTATGATCTAGATAAACTACTTCCTCAGATTAATAAGGATCTTGAAGAAAGACGTTCTAAGAAGAATTCATTTGAATGATAAAAGCATCTCGCACTTTTTATATTTTTCGGATGAGATATTTGATATCACATGGACATAGGCTTTTCAAGTGATGCTTTAAGTAGTATGTATTCTAAACTTTGACAACTAAAGAACTATCAGATATTGGATTTTTAAGATACATGTCTAAATCCTTGTGGGAAATTAGGGTAAATAAAGCAAAAACAAACAAACTAATTGAAAATTATTTAAAAATATGATAGTATTGCACAAAGAAAAGTGATTGATTGTGTTTGAAAGGACACAGTAAAAACATTTGTAATCATAGTAGTATACTAGGAGGAGTGGGATTGAAAAGTGTAAGAATTAAAAATACTGACTTTAAATTAAGTCCTATTGGATTAGGAACGGTAAAAGCTGGTCTCTCATGGGACCATGAAGAATCATTTGATCTTTTAGAAGGATATCTCAAAGCGGGAGGAAATGTAATTGATACTGCTCATGTATATTCCGATTGGATCCCAGGAGAGATCTCCAGATCAGAAAGAGTTATTGGAGATTGGATTAGGTCTAGAAATAAAACAGATGATTTTATCCTAATGACTAAGGGTGGTCATCCACATATGGACAATATGCATATTAGCCGCCTATCAAAGGAAGAGATGGAAGATGATTTAAATGGTAGTCTTGAAACATTAGGTGTTAAAACTGTGGATATTTATTTTTATCATAGAGATGATGAAAATAGAAGTGTAGAAGAATTAATAGAAACTATGGAAGCATTTAAGAGGGCTGATAAAATACGTGCCTATGGCTGTTCCAATTGGACCACCCAACGGATGAAAGAGGCAGAGGATTACTGTAGAGAAAAAGGATACAGAGGATTTGTTGCAAATCAGGCCATGTATAATATAGGGGTAAAATACGTAAGGAATCTGAAGGATCCTACATTAGTGATTTGCGATGAAGCTATGTTAAACTACCACCGAACATCAGATACATTATTGATGCCATATTCAGGAATTTGTAATGGTTTCTTTCATGTATTGAAGAAGAAAGGGATCCAGGGGGTAAAAAGTGATTCTTATAATGAAAAAGGAAATCTAAAAATAGCAGAGGATCTTTATAAACTTTGTGAACGAAAAGGATATTCCATAACACAAGCATTACTAGGTTTTTTTGCTGTGCAAGATATGGAAATGGTACCTTTAGTAGGAGTAAGTAATCAAAATCAGCTAAGAGAATTAGGGAAAGTCATAGAGACTGAGTTTACACCAGAAGATTATAAATTTTATTAAAATAAGGCTATGGTCGATTCGAAAAGAATCTGCCATAGCCTTTTAGCCAAAGACAGAAAGCGGTGGGGATTCGCTCCATATAGCTAAAGTGTAAATCAATATCGGTATTTCATTCTAATAACGGATATGGTATAATAGCAAGTAATTACTTTGATAATCAAACTATATAAAAAGGAGAGAAGGAATGAGGGAGTTTATTATATCAACAGAAAGTAATGCAGATTTACCAGAAGAATTTATTGATTGCAATCATATTTTGGTGATTCCCCACTATTATAGTATAGAAGAGAAAATATATGGTGATGGAGAAGAACTTACAACACACGAATTTTATGAAGAGATGCGCAATAAGAAAAAAGTGGCTACCATGGCCAGTAATCCAGCGGTGATTCTGGATAAATTCAAACAGTGCGCAAAAGAAGGAAAAGATATTTTACATATTAGTTTTTCGTCTAGTTTAAGTGCAGGATATAGTAATATAGTCATGGGAGCAAGAGAGATTATGGAGGAGTATCCACAGATGAGTATTAGAGTCATTGATACTTTATCAGCATCCTTTGGTGAAATGCTTATGATTCTTAAAGCCATAGAATGTCAAAGTAAAGGGATGACTTTAAATGAAACTGCAGATGAAATCGAAACGCTAGTACCACATATTTGCATTCAATGTACTGTAGATGATTTAAATCACTTATACCGTGGTGGAAGGTTATCAAGAACAACGGCTATATTAGGAACCATTGCAGCAGTAAAGCCTATTTTGTTTGTGGATCAAGAGGGAAAGTTAGCGGTCTTAGATAAAGTAAGGGGTCGCAAAAAATCCTTTATGGCACTGATTGATCACATGGAAAAGAGATTGGGATCCTTTAAAGATCATCAAATTGCTGTAGGGATCGTTCATGGAGACTGTGAAGAGGATGCAGTATATGTAAAAGAATTAATTTATAAAAAGTTTGGATATGATCATATTATGATTCGTCCCATTGGTCCAAGTATCGGTGCACATTCAGGGCCTGGAACCATAGGGGTTGTTTATTTAGGAGAAAGTAGATAAGTGGTAGTCTCTATCCCCTTAGAAGAATCGTTTTTGGTAGTATTATTTATATATTAAAATCTTTAATAGGAACTAATAAACCATACAGTACGTTTATTTACACCTGTTTCTAAATGGATAGGAACAGTAAAGTGTGTAGAGATGATTTATTATGCGTAAAAAAGAAGATAAATACGATTTTAGAGCTTTTGGTCTTAAGATAAAAGACGCTCGTGTGAAGCAGGGTTTAACCCGTGAGCAAGTGGGAGATCTAATCGGAAGTAGAGTCCAAACTAACTAAGAAATGCATGGAAATACCGCATGCAGAAAACATCCTTGAAATAGCAGGGATAGGAGAACGTGTACTCACCGGAATCCTGGCAGAGATAGGTGATATATCAAGATTTGAAGGGGCTAAAGCAGCTATCTTTGAATATATAGAGTCTTGGTATAACCGCAGAAGGAGGCACAGCGCGCTGGATTATAAAACCCCACAGTAGGTTGAAGATGAGGTTCTTGCAGCGTAGTAGTTTTTATTGATGTTGTACAGTAATTAAATGTTCAACTTTTTGTGCCCAAAGTATTGACATAGATCCAACTATAGTGAGGTATATTTTATACAACTCTAATTCAAATCTTTAGTTATCTTATAATTTCATCTGTTCATTATATGCATCCAATAAATTTATATACATTT
>DVLR01000044.1 GCA_018715425.1 Candidatus Merdenecus merdavium | reverse complement strand
TAGCGTAGAAGGTAAAGATGTGATCATCATCGATGATATGATCTCTTCTGGCGATAGCATTATCGAAGTTGCTACAGAATTAAAAAGAAGAAAAGCTAGACGTATCTTCGTATTCTCTACTTTTGGTCTATTTACTAATGGATTAAAGAGATTTGACGAAGCTTATGAAAAAGGTCTGTTTGACCGTATTTTGACTACAAACCTTATTTACCAAACTCCAGAATTATTGGAAAAACCTTACTATATTAACTGTGATTTAAGTAAATACATTGCTTATATCATTGATACATTGAATCACGACGCTTCCATTAGCAGTCTATTAAATCCAAGCGATCGCATTCAAAAGCTATTATTAAAATATAGAAATAAGAACATGTAAAAACGAAGCTCCACTTACCATAGTTTTATGATAAGTGGGGCTTTATCTTTTGGAGCTTTTTGTTTTTGACTGATGGACGCTCATCCTATTGCACATGTTCTTTTAAAAGCTGAATTTCTTTTGCATATCCATCCAGTTCATTAGGAGTCTCTAAAAAGAATGGTAAGTTTTTTAAGGCAGGATGATTGATTACCTTCACTAAAGCATCTAATCCTAAATATCCCTCTCCAATCTTTTCATGCCTATCCTTATGACTCTTAAAGGGGTTCTTAGTGTCATTCAAGTGTATAGCTTTTAATTTATCCAGTCCAATTAGGGAATCAAACTCCTCAAGGACTCCATCTAAATCATTTACAATATCATAACCTGCATCATAAATATGACAAGTGTCTAAGCATACACCCATATGATGGGATAATTCCACTCTTTCTAATATAGCAGCTAGTTCTTCAAAGTTTCTACCGACTTCCGTCCCTTTACCTGACATGGTCTCTAATAGAACTGTTGTGGTTTGCTCTGGTTTCAAGATTTTATTCAGAGTTTCTGCAATCATTTCAATACCGATCTGGGAACCTTGCTTTACATGGCTACCAGGATGAAAGTTATACAAGTTACCTGGTATGTATTCCATTCTTTTCATATCATCTTCCATGGTTATTTGTGCAAATTCTCTAGTACTTTCCTTTGCAGAACATGGATTTAAGGTATAAGGGGCATGAGCTAGTATTGTGGTGAACTGGTTTTCTTTTGCAAATTTTAAAAACCGATGAATATCATCTTCATCAATGGCTTTGGCTTTGCTTCCCCTTGGATTTCTAGTGAAAAACTGAAACGTATTGGCTCCAATACTTAAGGCCTCTTTCCCCATATGCTCAAATCCCTTAGATGACGAAAGATGACTTCCTATATTTAACATGATTTCCTCCTAGTTTTTTAACTGTAAATCATTCCTATCTTCCTTGTGGTATCTTATTTCAAACTTTATACACCAACTATTATACCATAGATCTTCTTATTCTGACCAAAGAAAGGAGTTGTAGCATATTTAAATTCCTCTTTCCTTACGAAGTCATTCATAACCGAATGGTAGAGTAAGGTATTCCTTCTTGATTAAGCAATTCTTCTTCTCTTTTATGACAGGTAAAAATAAGGCTCTGTTTGCTGTTTTTAGATAACCAATGTAGTGCTTGTATTAATCTGCTTTCATCATACATGGCAAAGCTTTCATCAAAAAGTAAAGGCATAGACTGAGTAGTCCAAAACTTCTTAGTCACTGCCATTCGCAAAGCAAAATATACCTGTTCTATGGTTCCTTTACTCACTTGCTCTAAACGTATCATTTGATATCCTTCATAGAGGGTAACCCCTAAATGTTCATCTAATTTCACTTGATGGTATCGCCCTTTTGTTACCTCTTTTAATATCGATGACATTTCCCATTCTAAATCCCCAGACATTTCTTTTGCCAAATCTTCTGAAAGCATTTTTATGGTATCTATAGCCAATGAAATACTGGATATTTTCTCTTGTATATCCTTTTCTTCTACGGTCATATTCATCCACTCATCTAATAGCTCTTTTTTATTATACTCCATGGTATAACGTTCCTGTAACTCTTCTTCCAATCGATCTAAACTCCAGGAAAGCTTATCTTTATGTTGAACCATGGCCTTTAACGTTTCTTCTTTACTCATATTGATCTTTTGATCTTTTCCATCTTTAAAGATTTGAAGATTCCTATGATGTTTTTTTCGGATGAACCATAGAAGGAGTATCCCTCCTATACCCAGTAATGAAAATCCTAACTTTAAACCTATGGAAGGCAAAAAGCTTGCCAATAGGATCACGAAGAGTGCTATAACAAAATAAGGTAAAATAGGCTCTTGAACAGCATCTTCTAGTTCTTTCTCTCCCTTTTTCAGCTCTTGTTCTTCTTTGATTAAGGCATCCTTTGCTCTTTCATATTGTTTTAAAGTCTCTTGCTTTAATCTCTCTTTACTTTGAATCTCTTGCTGAATATAAGAACGTTGAATCTCAATTTCATGACGTTTCTTTTTCTCTTCTGATTTTAGTTCTTGGTATTTTATGTTTAACTTTCTTTGTTTCTTTTTAAGTTCTCCAATGGCTGCTTCTACATCTACTTGAGTATCTCCAGAATCCTCATAATTGCTCATATAATTTTGGACTGCCGACGAAAGTTTTTCATCTGTATAGGTCTTTAATTGACCTATAGATATGGTATTATCATATGTACTTTCTGTCAAACCATCTAAAAGCATTTCTAAATCCCCTTGTTCCACAGATAGCTCTTCACCATCTGTCTCACATAAAAGCCTAGCTTCCTTTCTGGACTTTTCAAAATTTCGTTCTAAACGAAAAGTTTTATCTCCACAACTAAATCTAATCATTCCAGCAAAATAATTGGGCTGATCCCATGGTTCATACCTGCTATATGTATCATTTTTAGCAGCCCTTCCCCTTTTCCGCTCAATTCCAAAGAGCATGCCTTTGATAAAGGCATGAATCGTAGATTTACCCGTTTCATTCTCTCCGTAGATTACGTGGATTCCCTCCCCTAAAAGGATACGAGTCTTTTTGAATTGTCCAAAACTTTCTATGTATAGTTCTCTTAATATCATATTCTTACCTCTTTGAGTCTAAGAGAGCCTGTACTCCATAGTATAAGGCATTCTTTTTTGACTCGTCTAACCCCTGCTGTGTAAAATGATGAATATAACGCCCAATAAGGTTATCTCCATGTAGTTTAGAAAGTCTTTGAAAGTCGTAATCTGGCTCTGATTGATCCTCTACGGATATAATATCACCAAGAGGATAGATAGAGTCTAGATCAAACTCTACCTCTGGATCTTTGTATCCTATTATTTGTACCTTGTAAATATTGTTTCCACCATCTTCTTCTATGAGGTTTGAAACAAGCTCTCTTAGTTCCATATTTGTGGTATCCCCATTTACTTGAATTTGAAGCTCTACATACGTTCTTAAGTTACAAAAAACTTGTTGGATCCGAACCTTACTCCCTCTACACTCTCCTAGTATAAATCCCCGAGAGCCCATGTCATTACAATCAGTGGGTTCTAAGGAACCTGCATAAGCCATGGTATCTGGAATTAATATTTCTGGTTTATGTATATGGCCTAGGGCTATATAATGAAATCCCGATTTAGACATTTCTTCCTTCTTCATTGGGATATGTTTATCGTCGCCTCCGTGAGCCAATAGTATATTGAACCGATCTGAATGGGAAGGATGAATATTTTGGTATAGAGGATATGAAATCTCTCTACTGTCGTAGCTTAACCCAAAAACTTCTGTACCTATATCTTCAAAGTAGAAACTACTCATGGTTCTACTCATAAACATGTTAACATTCTTTGAGAATTTGAAACTTAAGTAATTAGAATCCTTCCGTAAATAATCATGGTTCCCAGCCATAATCACTACTTTACATTGGGGAATGGTAGTGAATAGATAATTTAATTCTTTTAATTCGCGAACTAAAGGTTGATGATGAAAAAGATCACCAGCAATAAGTAAGAGATCTATTTTTTCTTTTTTAATAAAGTCAATCACTCCCTCAAAACTTCTCCATATATCCTTTCCTCTTTCTTCGCTCCAGGCTCTTCCCCGATCTGGCTGCATTCCTAAGTGAACGTCTGCTATATGCACAAATCTCACTCCACCACCTCCTAATGTGTTTTATCGTTAATTCTTACCTATTATATCATATGCTATCCTCTTTATCAAACAAATGTTCTATTCCTGTAGGTTCACATCCTTTCAAAATTGGACAAAAATAGACACTTCCTTTTTGAAGTGTCTACTTTATAAAAATTAAATATCACAGTTATGAACCGTTCTTGGGAATGGTATTACATCACGGATATTAGACATTCCTGTTAAATACATAACGCAACGTTCAAATCCAAGGCCAAATCCGCTATGAGTCGTGGTTCCATATTTTCTTAAGTCTAAATAGAAACCATATTCTTCTTCAGAAAGATTTAACTCTTTCATTCTAGCAAGGAGTTTATCATAGTTTTCTTCCCTTTGGCTACCACCGATGATTTCACCAATTCCAGGTACTAAGCAGTCTGTAGCTGCTACTGTTTTATTATCGTCATTTTGTTTCATGTAATAAGCTTTAATTTCTTTTGGATAATCTGTAACAAAAACTGGTCCTTTGTAAATTTCTTCTGTTAAGAATCTCTCGTGCTCTGTTTGTAAATCACAACCCCAGTGCACCTTATATTCAAATTTGTCGTTGTGTTCTTCTAATAGCTCTACGGCTTTTGTATAAGGAAGTCGAATGAAATCTGAACTTACAACATTTTTTAATCTCTCTAATAATCCTTTATCTATAAATGAATTAAAGAAGTTCATTTCTTCTGGAGCATGCTCTAATACATAGTTAATAATATATTTTAGCATAGATTCTGCTAAATCCATTAAATCATCTAAATCTGCAAATGCAATTTCAGGTTCAATCATCCAAAACTCTGCGGCATGTCTTGTTGTATTTGAGTTCTCTGCTCGAAAGGTTGGCCCAAAGGTATAGATATTTCTAAATGCTTGAGCAAAGGCTTCACCATTTAACTGACCACTAACGGTCAAATGTGTATGTTTATCAAAAAAGTCTTGTTTAAAGTCTACCTGTCCATCTTCTGTTCTAGGAGGATTATTTATATCCAAAGTGGTAACCTGGAACATCTCTCCTGCTCCTTCAGCATCACTTGCAGTGATGAGTGGTGTATGAACATAGACAAAATCTCTTTCTTGAAAGAATTGATGTATCGCATAAGCAACTAAAGAACGAACACGAAATACCGCTTGGAATGTATTTGTTCTAGGACGTAAATGACTTATGGTTCTTAAATACTCAAGTCCATGTCTTTTTTTCTGTAGTGGATAATCAGAAGTTGAAGTACCTTCGATTACTACAGAATCTGCCTGAATTTCAAAGGGCTGTTTAGCCTGTGGCGTTGCTACAAGAGTACCTTCGATTATTACAGCTGCCCCTACGTTGGTTTTCGCAATCTCTTGAAAATTGTTCATACTGTCATGGTATACTATTTGAAGTGTCTCAAAAAAGGTACCATCATTTATCACTAAGAAACCAAAAGCCTTGGAGTCACGATTGCTTCGAACCCAACCACCGACTTTTATCTTCTGATCTAGATACTGTTCTTTGTTCTTATACAACTGACGTACTGTTATTAAATCCATTTTTATTCCCTGTCCTTTCATCCATAGTAATGGAAAGGACACAAGTCTGTCCTTGTGTCTTTTTTATAGTATATCCTATTCCCTAAGCAGTTGCAAGGCTATATTATCGTTGTTTTACTAATTTTTTTACCCTTCAAACAGGTGTAATCGGTCAAAAACAATGATTGATATGGATACCTTTCATAGATAAAAAGTGGTTAGACCCCCATGAAAGAGAATCTAACCAAAGATATTACGCGCTAAGCAAGTGACATTGACCATTGTATAGCTTCCTAATATTTTGTACAATCTATCCGATAATATCCCTGAGGATATCCACATAGGGGGCATATATCTGGAGCACAATATCCCCAGAATACATTGCCACATTTTATACAGATCCAAACTTCTTGAATGTTCTTGCAAAATACTCTATTCGTATCCACATTTTTTTCTAACTGATTAAACACGAATCCATGTTGCCTATCAGCACTGGCAATGCCTTCAAATATCTTAGCGATATCATCAAATCCTTCTTCTTTGGCAGTATCCGCATAAGATATGAATAACTTCTGCCAAAAAAAATCTTCGATATCAGCAGATTCCCTTAGATTCCTAGAGGTATTAGGTAATTCCCCTTCTCCCATAATACGCATCAGTATTTTAACATGCTCTCTTTCTTGTGATGCATATTCATCATAAACATTTCCTATCTCTATATAACCTTCTGCTTTGGCTGTCTCACCATAAATCATATAATTCACTGCTGTATCTGATTTGGTGTTCATCGCTTGCTGTAAGTTTTGATATGTTTTACTTGTCTTAAAGTCCATAATATCCGCCAATCTATGAGTTG
>DVLR01000043.1 GCA_018715425.1 Candidatus Merdenecus merdavium | reverse complement strand
ACAGATCTTAGCAGATACATGTACATCACAGTAATCTTTCGGTTCGCTACCTTTCTGAAAGTATTCTGTATAGACCATATTTCCACGTTCATCGTGGTCGCAGACACCTTTTAAGGCTAATTTTCCAGATTTCTTACAAACTTCTCTTTTTACAATATCACTGGGAGCATCATCAAAATTAACAACTGGCAATTCCTCATGAACACGAGTCATAACTTTCGTCCATAGGATTTTATTGTATTTATGGTATTTATCCCCATCAGGAAGGGTTTTAGAACTATCGTATCCTGCCCAAACAGAACAAGTAAAGTAAGGTGTATATCCTGAAAACCAAATATCGTTATAATTGGAAGTTGTACCTGTTTTACCTGCTACAGGCATGTTACCAGCCTGAATATCGCTACCAGTACCACCAGCTGATACTACATCTTGCATAGCATTCGTTAATAGAAAAGCAGTACTTTCTTTAATGACTCGAGTCGTCTTTACATCTTTCGTTTTGTCGATAAGCACTTCCCCATCGCTATTTAAAATTTTAGTATAATAAATCGGTTCTATATAAGTACCATTATTTGCAATAGCAGCAAAGGAAGCCGTTAATTCGGAGTTATAAACACCTTGTTTAATACCACCAAGGGCTAAAGGTTGAATGGCGTCTTCTTTTGAAACTGTGGTAAAACCAAAGTTTTGAACGTATTCCCATCCTAATTGAACATTGATATCATCCAGTGTTTTAACAGCTACAATGTTTGTAGAGTTTGCTATAGCTGTTCGAATGGTAGTAAGCCCTGTATAGGTGGTTTTGCCTTCCCAGTTGTAAACAGGGGATCCATTATTGTATTTAAATGGTGCATTATCATAAACGGTGGCAAGACTTTTACCAGCACTATCAAGAGCAGGAGCATAGGTAGAGATAATTTTAAAAACAGATCCTGGTTGTTTTGCACTTTCTGTTGCTCTATTTAATACAAGGCTACCTTTCTTTTCGCCACGCCCACCCACCAGTGCTCTTACGTAGCCGGTGTGTTGATCCATGAGAAATAAAGAGGCTTGAGGTTGAGGAATATAATTAATACGTTCCTGGATAATGGTATCACCTTCTTCGATGATTGCATCTTTATATCGCTCTACGTATTCAGAAGCTTCTTCAGGTGAGGAAAAGATCAAATTAAAATTAACCTCTTCTGTTTCTTGGAAATATGATTTCATCATTTCTTTACTGTAATGAACAGTGGATCCATCTGCTTTTTGTACGGAAAGAGCAAAGTCAGGCTCCCATTCTGTTACAGAAGGAAAGTTTTCAGGATTACTAAATTCCTCATCACAAATAGTTTGGATGCTGCTATCTTGAGTTGAGATGATTTGTAGTCCACCACTGTATAAAGCCTTTAAGGCTTGAGTTGGTGTATAACCCAGTTCTTCTACTAAATCTTCTTTTACTTGTTTAATTAACTCGTCTGAAAAATAAGAGTAATAGTTATCTTCTGTAGAATCAAAGTTGTTGGATTGAATTCTTTCATAAACATTATCTTGCAATGCCTCATCATATTCTGATTGGGTAATATAACCTTGCTCTAACATTTTGTTTAGTACCTGTTCCCTTCGAGCTTGATTTTTATCAGGATGATCGATGGGATTATACTGGGTGGGATTTTGAGTAATACCTGCGATTACCGTACATTCTGAAAGAGTTAAATCACTAATATCTTTACCGAAATACTTCCTAGCAGCAGCCTTTACACCGTAAGTACCAGCACCTAAGTTAATTGCGTTTAAATACTCAGTTAAGATTTGGTCTTTGCTGGTGATCTTTTCTAGTTCTAAAGCTAAATACTGCTCTTGGAATTTACGCTCAAATTTTTCAATGTAAGAAGATTCAGACACCCAGTTCGTGAAGAGGTTATTCTTCAGCAGTTGCTGGGTGATTGTACTGGCACCTTCGCTTAGATTACCCCGACTGATATTCACATAAAAGGCACGGAAAATACCACGGATATCAATTCCTTTATGTTCGTAAAAACGTTCGTCTTCGATGGCAACTACTGCATGCTGCATATTGATAGGGATTTCATCTAAAGAAGCATTAATACGATTAGCTTGAGGAGCAGATAGTTTTTGAACCTCATTTCCTTTAGCATCATAAATAAAAGAAGCCTCATCCTTTGTGGATATGTTCATTTTTGATATATCTGGTGCATTGGAAATGATTCCTCTGATTGCGCCAATTCCTATACAAGTACCAATGACAATACATGCCAGGAGTAAAAAACAAGCAGCTTTCATAAAAGTGACTCCAGCTTTTTTAGAAAACTTTTCGGATTTAGACTGGATATTTTTCTGCTTTTTAGAAGTTTCTTTTTTTCCAAAATTCATACTGGCCTCCTTAATATTCCCCATATTATAACAAAGGGGACTTACCTTAACTCCCCCATTATAGCAAATTACATATCTTAATTAAAGGTATATTTAAAAAGTTCACAAATATATATGGTTATAATTGTCATAAATTTGAATTTTATTCAATATAGATTCAACATTGATACTTAAGATATATTTAGGTATAATGAGGAAGAAAAGAAAATATCGCAAAT
>DVLR01000042.1 GCA_018715425.1 Candidatus Merdenecus merdavium | reverse complement strand
CTTCCAATAATCGTAAAGTACCTATAGCATCAACATCAGCTGTATATTCTGGGGATTCGAAGGAAACAGCTACGTGACTCATTGCGCCAAGATTATAAACTTCATCAGGTTGAACTTCAGATAATATCCGAGTCAAATTAGAAGTATCTGTTAAATCACCATAATGAAGTTGTAATTTTAAATTACGATGGTGTGGGTCTTGATATATATGATCAATACGGTCAGTATTAAACAAGGAAGATCGACGTTTTATTCCATGAACCTCATAGCCTTTTTTAAGCAGAAATTCTGCCAAGTAGGAACCATCTTGCCCGGTAATTCCTGTAATTAAAGCTTTCTTACACATAAATAACCTCTCAAAACTTAGATAGTGATTTATATAGATTATATGTTTCGGAGAAACACTTCCCCCATGAAAATTTATTAGATTGCGCTAATCCTTTATTTTTTAATTCATTAGCGTTAGCTTCTACACTTAATAAAGCTGAGAATAAACTTTCAATTGATACTTCTTCGACTAAAATCGCACTATCCCCCACAACCTCGGGTATTGATGATCTATTTACGGCTATCACAGGACAGCCAGTTCGCATAGCCTCAAGCAAGGGAATTCCAAACCCTTCATATTCTGAAGGATAGATTAAGCAATAAGCCGAATTATATAATATATTTAGTTTTTCATTTGATACCTTCCCTAAGTACTGGAATCTTTCTGGAAGATATTCAGATAGTAACTTCATTTCTGCTTTATTTAAACCACCTCCGCCGACTATTTTAAGATTAGTATCAAAAAGTTTAGAAACTGCTTTAACTGCAAGCTCAAAATTTTTATATCCTGAACGAGCACCGACAAAAAGCACAAAATTTTCTTTTTCTAGATTTAAGTGTCTATAATCTTCCGATACACCATTATGAATAACATGTATCTTTTTTTCATCAACCTTAAAGAAATTAATTAAATCCTTGGCTGTATTATTAGAGACACAAATGATTGCATCGCTATTTTTCACAGCCCATCTTTTTTGTAAGCTATGAACATTGCGCCGAAGTCCTTTCATATACAATTCATATGTGAAATCGTGGACCGTGGTCACAACCGCATATTCCCCATCTTTCGGAACCCGATAATATGTAGAATGAAATATACTGTAATCTGAATCACTTTTTAATGCTTCAAAACATCTATATCGTTCTAAAAACCGGCATGGCCGATGGAGATCATCATTGTGATTTTCATTTTTATCATTAAATTGAATGAATTTGTATTCATCATTTTTTAATCTCTTAATGATTTCTTCAAAGTATACAGTGATACCACCATATGATTGTAAACTTTTCACAATCCCATCATATAATATTTTCATTTTTTGTTTTCATATATACAGATAACAATACAGTAAGCAATGAAATGGATGATTATAATTGTTTCAATTTACTCTTTATATCCATTTGGATTCATTGTTTGCCATCTCCATGCATCTTCCACCATATTATTAAGAGTCCTTTTAGCAACCCAACTTAGCTGCTCGTTTGCTAAGGAAGGATCGGACCAACATTCAGCCACATCTCCATTTCGCTCAGAAACGATACGGAAAGGTATATCGCGTCCTGTTTCCAGTTTAAAAGCGTCGATGATATCTAACACACTATAACCTTGACCAGTGCCTAAATTAAAAACTTTAAGCCCCCGGTTTCTATTGAGATTTTTTAAAGCGGCAAGATGCCCCTCAACTAAATCGACTACATGGATATAATCTCTTACACCTGTTCCATCTTTTGTCATATATTTATTACCAAAAACATTTAGATAGGGTAATTTTCCAATTGCGACTTGCGCAACATAGGGAAACAGGTTATTAGGAGTTCCTAAAGGATCTTCTCCAATTAATCCAGTCTCATGAGCACCTACAGGATTAAAATATCTTAGTATTGTGATATTTGCGTCGCTATTCGCGTTACAAAAATCACGCAATATATGTTCCACCATAAACTTTGAACGACCGTACGGATTGATCACCTCACCGACAGGGTGTTTTTCAGATATTGGAACATAATGAGGATTGCCATAGACAGTAGCAGACGAACTAAAAATTAGATTAGAAATATTCGCTTTCTGCATTTCATCAAGTAATATTAGAGTCCCCAAAAGATTTGTGTCGTAATATTCTAATGGTTTTTTAATGGACTCGTTAACAGATTTTAAACCCGCAAAATGTATTACAGTAGAAACATTATATTTTGAAAAGATATTTTTTAATATATGTCTATCTCTAATATCACCACGTAATTTTTTTATCTTAGATAAGCAAATTTCCTCTACTCGTTCTAGAGATTTTGGAGAGGAATTGCAATAATTATCTAGCGATATAACATCATATCCATTTTGCAATAAAGTTAATATAGCATGTGAGCCAATATAGCCAGCCCCACCAGTCACAAGTATGCTCATACTTTAATAGCTCCAATACCTTAATTTTCTTGACTATTGGCTCGATTGATCAAACTCATCCACTGAGCACTAACTATTTCTTCTGAATAATGTCTATTCACGAATAGGAATCCTGCATTTCCGTGTTCGGTTCGTTTAACATTATCTTCAAAGTAAGTTAGTTTTTCCTGAAATTCAATTTGAGATTGACACACAAATCCGCCACCCGATGAAGAAATCACGCTACTTGTCCCTCCAGATATATCCATTGAAATTACAGGTAATCCGTAGGACATAGCTTCAAGTATTGTAACAGGAAAACATTCAAAGTATGAACCGGATACAAAAACATCACTTTTTGCCAAAAAAACATCTGTGTTTAAACTCGGCCCATGAAAGTGTATTTGGTTGTTATTCTTATATTTAGATTTGAGATACTCCAGCTCTTGACCACCTCCTACAATGTGTAAAACATACTTTTTTGTAGACGGGTGATTTATTACTGCATTAATTAAC
>DVLR01000041.1 GCA_018715425.1 Candidatus Merdenecus merdavium | reverse complement strand
CGACACAGGACCAAAGTTCCTCTTCTGATTTAAGGTGTTGCATCATCCTTTGTTCCTGCTCTTTAGAACAAATTCCAGCAATTAGCGGAGTCACTCCATCTATACCTTTATTAAAGTTTTCACCATCTTCTGTACGAAACACTTCTGTTTTATGTTCCTCATGTAATACATATCCAAAATATCCACTTTCTTCGTCCCATGATAGAGATAACAAGGCTTGTTTCACACGTTCCATATCCTGTTCATATTCTTCAATATCTTCATGGAAGCCAAATACTTCCGCTACTCTTTTCATAATCTTGGAAATACGAATAAAATGGACATTGCTACATACTGGCGATATTTTGCTATTTAATTTTTTCTGATGCATTGCAACTTGTGGTGGATAATCATCCATTCCGCTTGCATTGTAGAAATAATCATATACTGTAAGCAAACCACTTCCTAACCTTGCCATTGTAGATCCTTCAGCTTTTCCAGACATGTAACGATAATATCTGCGAAACATATCATAATACTTCTTTAAATCCATTCTTTCTTCTTTAGAAGTTTTCATCAAAATTTCATAAAATAAATAAAACTGAGTTGGAACTAAAGAACCATGAGATACAAATGCAAAATCCTGATTGTTTGGTTCTGATAAATAAGTATCCATAATATACTCTGCCAATTCTTTAGAATATTCTAACATTCCCATTCCGATAAATCCAGAATCCCATGTATATAGACTATCCCAACGTTTTCCTGGTGTATAATGTGCAATATATTCTCCATGCCGATAAATAGGGTAGACTATGTTAAGAAAAATTGCAGACTTCATCAAGCCAGCAGAAAAAGTATATTGATTTCCTTCTTCATTGAACTCTTCCTCTTGCCTATGACCCTTTGCTCTTTTCTTCCATATCTCCTCTAATTCAACCTTTGTGTATTTTTTTTCTTTTGTACTGATATATGCATATTCTATATGATGGCTTTTGGCTGGCAAGAAAATTGCTTCAATCACGTTTGTATGATAAAATCCATCATCTGAATGCTTATCCATAAATGCTCCTGAAAAACTTTTTGTTAGGTTATCATAAGTTTCATCTGAATTCGTTAACCTTGTAATTAAAGCATCTTCCAGACACCCTGAGTATAGCTTTCTACTTCGTACCCTCTTATTAAGAATTGTTAAATATATGGGATGTTCTCCATAATGATACTGATACTTTATCTTTCCTTCCTGATATTCAATTCGTGGAATTGTGTTTCTATTTTCTTCTTTAACTCCCACCATTTTATATTCTTCATCTTCCGAAATACAAAAGTAATCAAACATAATACCGTTTCCTTTCGTACCTATTGCTTCCATTGTAAAGAAGAAATCAGATGCCTCTAAGGGTCCTAATGGAATCGTACATGCTTGGGGGGTTGTTCGGGGAAGGAAGGTTACTTCCCCATAATTACTTACAAACCGAACTGGCTCATTGGATTGTACCGTTTTATAACGAATGGTAAGAACTGCATGATCATATGTCCTTTTTATAGGAATTTTATAGGAAACCATATCCCCCTTTTCTGCTGCAAACCACTTATATCCTAGGTGTTTTGCAAACATAATATAAAAAGAGTCTCCTAACCCATTTCCATCTGTAAAATCTTTCAGATGAATTTCCCCTTTTTTCATGGCATCATGATTGAGGAACTCCCAGGGTCTCTTTGTTGCATAATTTAACGTTTGATACTCTAATGCATTCCATGCATCATGTTTTTTTGGTGCCTGAATTTTAAGCACTTTATTTTGAGGATATTCTTCTGCCGCAAAGAGGTTTAATAGGCAATTTTGGTTTTTATCTGTATTATTTTGATAAAGAACCCGAATTCCCCAAGTTTCTTCATCTATACAAAAAAAATCTACATCTGCATACAATTGATCTTTCCAAATTAGCTCATAACGATATTTATAATATTTTCCTTCTGTATCGCAGCCCCATAGATGATAATCTGATGGAACCGTTACATTGGGAACTGAAACAGCACTATTTGCATATGTTGGATATACGACTAAATCAAATCTAGCACCTGGAATTTTACATTCCTTCATGATACGAGAAATTCCCATATATTTTTTTGAATATGGCCCCCAAGTTGGGATTTTCTTTTTACTTTCTTCTCTCATTTATTTATTTTCAGATACATTGCTTTTTTTAATTTCTACAATACTATCTTCAATCTCCTTCATTTTTTCTCCTGTCAGTGGATAAAACTTCATTGCAATAATAGATATCACCCAACCTAGAATCGGCATACCGTTATATAATATCATTGTAACTACAAAGATTCCTGTAGTTAACTTATCGCCAATTTGAGGAACTGTATTTGAAAATCCAATAAAAGTAATACAAATACCTACAATCGTTGTTGCAAAAGATGAAATTAACTTATCACAAAAAGAATAGACTGTTGCAATCAACCCTGGTACATAATGACCACTTCTATATACTTCATAATCAGTACAGTCTGCCATCATAGGAATCATCATATTGCTCCCAATATTTCGTACTCCATTTAGCAAAATATATACAATTAGGAATGATACATTCATAAATCCAAAGGATTTAAGATCAATCTGCGTTGCATCTCCTAGCCAACAAATCATAAAAAGTATAGTCTGTAAAATAATACAA
>DVLR01000395.1 GCA_018715425.1 Candidatus Merdenecus merdavium | reverse complement strand
GGACCATACTCAGCCACAACATTGGTAATGGCAGCAATTTCTGTATTCATAGATTCTGAATTAAAGGAAAATCCATTGTGGGAAGCTATAACAGCTGATTCATTAAATTCTAAAAATAAATCTGCGATATTATCTGGATAAGAAATATCCCATTTTTGATTAAATGGAGTACCAAACTGCCATCCAAATACGTAATCATAACCATTTTGCTCTGATGTCACGGTTCCGTCTAAGGTTTGATCCACTTGATCCGTACCTACTGCTGTATGATGAACCCCTTCGATACCATGTCTAATTAATGTACCTACGTATTCATCTGTATTTAATAAGTTGATAAACTCCATTGCTTTCTCTGGGTTTTCAGATCCAGAAGAAATTGCAAGCAAACCACCTAAAACACTACGAGTTTCAAATAATGGATTCATTAAAGGAATGAATTCAAGTGCATGACCATATTTCACTACATCAGCTTCTTTTGCACCTGGCGCATAAGAAACCATATAAGAGAATAAGTTACCATTTGTAAAATCATTATCCCTCTTCGCAGCATCTCCATCATAGTTTATAGGATCACCTGGTAGATATCCTGCTTGATTCCAACTGTAGATTAATTTACAGTAATCCATGTAATCCTGGGTTTCATATTGATTAAATACTTCTTCTTGTCCTTTAAAGTTCCCATATTCTTCTACTGCAGATGCACCTGGAAGATTTGGTGACCCTACTAAACTTTCATAAGGATTTGATAAGGAGAATCCTGAAGTTGAAAGTCCACTGATACCAATCACATCTTTTCCTGCTTCTGCTGATTTTTCAGAGACAACTTTTAATACTTCTGTGAAATCTTCCATGGTTTTCACTTGGCTTAAATCAATATCATATTCTTCTGCCATATCAGCATTCACATAGATTCCACCTTGCCAGCCCAATTCTTTATAAGATGGAACACCATAAATCTTATCATTTACTTTTACTGCATTCCATACTTCCTCAGGGATGAAATCATAGGTTTCTTTTGCATTTTCTTGTAGTAAGTCCGTTAAATCCATAAATGCATCTTTTTGTGCAAACTGCAAATAATTCGTTGTCCAGTCTGCTGTAAAACAGATATCAAAGTCTTCACCAGAATTGATGTACGTAGGCATCTTTTCTAGGTAATCCGTATTTGCCATTGGAGCATATTCGATTTCAACACCAATTTTTTCTCTAGTATACTCGTTTAATTCGTCAATGACTTTTTGTGTATCTGGCTCTACGGAGTTGAGGGATTGAAACCATTTTAACGTTACAATCTCATCGTTCTGCTCCTTTGATGCTGTTGCATCATCTGTGGTTTCATTCGTCGGTGTATCTGTTTTTTCATCTCCCTTCTCTTGACACCCAGTAAGCAACACTGCTACCATACTTACACCCAATAAGATACTGATTAATCTTTTCTTCATCATAACCCTCCATTTTATTTTAAAATATTTATTCAAATACACAGGATGTGTATTCAGAATATTTTCACCCTTTTACCCCACCAACTGTTAAGCCTTTTACAAAGTATTTCTGGAAGAATGGATATGCTAATAATATTGGAAATACAACTAATACAGTAAGTGCCATTCTACCGCTATCTGTGGGTGTATCTTTTGCAATTTCTGCATATTCTAATGCATTGACTGAAGATTGTTTTAAAAACTCCAGACTGTTTTGCATACTCCATAATAAAGTCTGGATTGGATATTTATTTTTATCCATCATATATAACATTCCTTGGAACCAGTCATTCCAGTACGTAATCATAGTAAATAATCCAATGGTTGCAATCCCTGGTTTCGATAAAGGAAGTACAATTTTCATAAACGTCTTAAACTCGCCTGATCCATCAATTTTAGCTGCTTCGATAATCTCTAGTGGTATTCCTCTAAAAAATGTTCTAAGCACAATCATATAGAATGCATTAATAGATACCGGAAGTATCAGTGCCCAAATAGAATTTCCAAGATGTAATAGCTGAGTATTTACCATATAGCTTGGTACTAAACCACCATTAAACAACATGGTAAATAACATCAAAAAAGTAAATAGCTTTGAAAACATATAATCGGTTCTAGATATAACATAGGAAAACATGGTTGTTACTATTAGACTTAATATGGTACCAACTCCAGTGACAAGGAATGTAATTCCATAAGATTTAACAATCTGATCTCCTAATTGGAAAAAATATTTATAGGCTGCTAAGCTTAGTTCTGTTGGAAAAAAACTGTAACCATTTTTAAAAATACTGGCTTCACTACTAAAAGAAACAATAAGTACTAATAATACCGGAAGTACACATGCTAATGCAATGAAAAAAAGTATAATATTGAGTATAATGTTTGTTTTTTTCGAGATTTGGTTGATTTTTATATCCTCGACAAACTCCTGCTCCTTTTTTTTCTTTTTGATCCCCATCTTTATGCCTCCTTAGAATAATGCGCTGTCTTTATCAATTTTACGTACTGCAAAGTTTGAAACTAAGATACAGATAAACCCAATGACGGATTGATATAAGTTCGCCGCTGCAGACATACCAATATTTCCAGTTTCTTTTAGTCCACGGTACACATAAGTATCAATAACATTCGTTGCAGCAAATAATGGTCCTGAATTACGAGGTAACTGGTAGAACAATCCAAAATCAGAATAAAAGATTCTACCTATCGCTAGTGTGGTTAATACAATCATCATAGTTCTCAAACTAGGCAGTGTGATATATTTAATCTGCTGCCATTTTGTTGCTCCATCCATTATGGCTGCTTCATAATAATCATTTGGAATACCTGTTAATGTTCCAAGATACATAACCGTTGAATACCCTACTGTTTTCCAACTAGAAGCCAGGACTAAGATAAATGGCCAATACTTCTTCTCTGTATACCAACTTATGGGGTCTATTCCAAAATTACTCAATAAGTGATTGATAAATCCATCATCCACACTTAATAGTGCAAAAACTATAAAAGAAACAACGACCCATGACATAAAATAAGGCGCCATAAATATGGTCTGATATACTTTCGCTCTTCTTTTATTCAATAATTCATTTAGAGCAATGGCTAAGCTTACTGCCAAAACCAAATCTAAAATGATGAATACAATATTATATCCCAGAGTATTACGTGTAATAATAAATGCGTCTGAACTTTTAAATAGAAATTCAAAATTTTTCCATCCTATGAATTCGCTTCCAAAAATTCCTTTTTTAACACTAAAATTTTTAAAAGCCAACACCGTTCCAGCCATTGGCAAATACTTAAATAAAAGCATCAGCACCAATGCTGGTATTGCCATCATCGTTAACGGAAGGCTTGATTTAAATCTCTTCCAAGTTCGATTTGATGCGGATATTCCCTTCGTTGTCTTCACTTGTACCATCTCCATTCCTCTCTCACTCATCATGTAATCTCTTTTATCTTGCTTTAATTAGATTATATGTCATAGATACTTGTTCAACAACGAGACAATTTTTATCTTATGTGTACTTTTTTATGGTGGATTTCCTAAGTCATTGATTTTAAAAAGCAATTATATTATAATTAAGAAGCAAAACACTGCTCTGTAGCAAACTCTTAAAATGAGTCAAATAAAAAGACTGGGGTTGAAAAGGTATGAAATTAATATTAGTAGATGACGAAAAATATGCAATTGAAGGTCTAAAGAATATGTTGGATTGGAAGGCCTTTGATGGTGAACTCATTGGTACAGCCTCTAACGGAAAAGAAGCACTTGACATGATTACAGCAAATAAGCCAGATGTAATTATATCTGATATTAAAATGCCAATTATGGATGGTCTAGAGCTGGCAAAACAAGTAGACGAAAGAATGTTTGACATTCATTTAATCTTATTAAGTGGACATGGGGAGTTCCAATATGCACAAAAGGCAATCCAATATCATGTAAAAGACTATATCTTAAAGCCTATTACGAGAGATAAAATTAATCAGTTAGAGCAATTGCTCATTCAAATTAACAAATCAAAACAGACAAAGAAGAAAGATTTTTTGAAAGTATGGAACTCCTCTCTCCAAGAAGAGATCCTAGATGCCTTGCATAAAAACAATCGTAAAACTTTTGATGATTTTTTTAAATCTGATTTTTTTACAAGCAATATGGCAAGCAATGATTCCGCCAATACTACTGGAATGCAGCTCCTTAACTTTTTATATCAATACTTAATGGAAATTCATATCCACAAAGATGTTTTAAAAGTCTCTAAATCCAATGCCATGGAAGAATATTGGGAATTACCAAATAAAGAGGAAAAGATCAACTACCTTATCACTAAGTTTTATGACGTTTTAATAGGTGTGAATGAACAGAAACAATCCAATGTGGATGCCATTTCTAACCTTGCAAAAAAATATGTGGAACAACATTACATGGAGCCCAACTTTAATATTTCTTACTTAGCAGAAGAAATGAATGTCTCTATCTCTTATCTAAGTACCATTTTTAAACAAACAATGGGCACAAACTTAAGTACTTATATTATTTCTCTTCGCATGAATCATGCAAAAGAGCTATTACAAGATATAAAATATTCTATATCGGATGTTGCTCTTCTATCTGGTTATGAAGATTCAAGATATTTTTCAAAACTCTTTAAGAAGAAACTAAA
>DVLR01000394.1 GCA_018715425.1 Candidatus Merdenecus merdavium | reverse complement strand
CATCTATATTCATTCTTCTAAAACTAATCATACTTTTTTATTGTCTCCTTTGTAATCGCAATTGCCACTGCGTTCAGTTTACTATATTTCAGGGATGTAGTCTATCATATTAATGGACTTAAATGAGTATGTTTTTTAACTGGATAATTGGAAAATAAGAAATTGACACTTGTCAACATATTCTATATACTAATAGTAATAATTGAAAGAGTAGGTGATGAAGTCCGGTATATCAGACATCCTATAATTGCAGATGTGGGTATGACTGGAAAAGAGTAAATAGAATCAATTCAATAGGTTAACAGAAAAACTGCCAGAGCAGTTATATTTGTGTAACCTAATGTTTGATTTTATTTTACTCTTAACTTCTCATCTTTGTATGGTAAGCCGTAGAGTAGAATCTACGGCTTTTTTATGTTTTAGAAAGGTGCTTTCCTAGAATATAAAAACCCTCCAGGGGATGTGCATGACGCTTTCTTTACTTTTCAATTATGAAATCAAGAGAGGAGAAACAGATGTATGTTAAAGAACATTAGTACAATACTTCAGATACCAGAGATTTATGAAAAAACAGAATCAGCATTTTGGGAGGATGAATACATTTCTAAGAAGATGCTCGAAAATCATTTGAATCCGAATTTTGATGGAGCAAGCAGGAATCTGAAATTTATTGAAGATTCAGTACATTGGATAAAAGATACCATTCCGCCATCAGAGAATAAATTACTTCTTGATGTTGGGTGTGGTCCAGGTATCTATACAGAACTTTTTGAAAAAAGGGGTTACCAGGTTACAGGTGTTGATTTTTCAAGACGCTCTATAAATTATGCCAGGGAATCAGCAACAAACAAAAATCTAAATGTATCTTATGTGTGTCAAAATTATTTGGCTTTAAACCTGCCAGTAAAATTTGATGTTATTACAATGATATACTGCGATTATGGAGCGTTATCAATACAGGATAGAAAAACTCTTACAGAAAAAATATATCATCATTTAAAACCTGGTGGTAAATTTTTGTTAGATGTATTTTCCGTGGGCAAGTTTAATACCTTACAAGAACAACAGGTCTGGGATTACTCAAATAATAATGGATTCTGGTGTAATCAACCTTATCTTGCCTTGAATAGATGTCTTAAATATCCTGAAAATGTAGCATTGGAACAAACATCTATTATTACTAAGGACGATATAATTACTTATAATTTGTGGACTACTTATTTTACAGAACAAACATTAGCTGAAGAGTTTATTAACGCGGGATTTAAAAGATATAGAGTGTTTAGTGATGTAAGAGGAACTCCATACGACGAAAAAGAATTCACACTTGCTTTGATACTAGAAAAGTAATATTTTTAAGAAGGGGTGCTGACATTTCCTGGTTCCGCACCCCATGATTCTTTCTGATTTATCTATTATAAAGTCATTGAATATATTCAATAAGTCTATCGAAAAATAAAAATGAGGTACCCTTTTTATATTTTTTTGTATCTTTAATTATATATGACTATAAATTTAGTAAATAAAAACAACTATAAACAATACTACATTTATGTAGTAAGAATAACAGATAAAAGGGGATAAGAGGGATCATGCAGTTAAAGATTTCTACAGATTATGCAATTAAAACAATACTTTATTTGGCCAAAAGAGGGGAAGTAATAACTTCCGGTGAAATTGCCAGAGATATGAAAATACCCGGAAAGTATTTGATTAATCTTTGTGCGAGCCTAAGAAAAGGTGGGCTGCTGCAGACTCACCAGGGGAAAAATGGCGGTTATTCACTTGCTAAGGATCCAAATAAAATTAGAATATATGACATTCTTTCCTCCGTGGAAGATTGTATAAAAATTGATCGGAATCCGGAGGATTTTTTTAATGAGGAAGAAGATATAGTACTTTATCAACTCAAAAAATTCTATAGCATGGTCCAGTTAAAAACAGACGAGATTTTTAAAAGCATTACGATAGCTGACTTAGTGAAAGGTATAGATGACGAGGAGATAGAAATGCCGCAGGAGTTAAAGAGGCTTATCGTATAAGCTTTAACCTGGATCAATGTACCATTTCTAATCAGCAAGAAAGAGTCTGACTTGTCAGACTCTTTCTTAGGAATTCCATTAACTCACACGGCGTAACCCCGTCCCCGACAAGCAGGAAATCCATCTTACTAGTATGCTTCTGTTATTTGTCTATTTTATGTAAAGAATATTGATATTGGCATAAACTTTCTTTGGTTAACATTGAATCCCCCTCTTCCATTTTATTTGGCTTTAGAATAATTATGATGATACCAGGGTCAAAATTATATATCAAATCCAAAGCATGTATAGACTAATTTTTTTCTAAAACCTAATTTTTCTGCTGTTTTAGCCGAAGCAATATTATCAGCAGAACATTCCCAAAATGGTACCTTTCCTCTTGAGATTACTTCATCAAGAACAGACCGCGAAGCGATATAAGCATACCCCTTTTTTCGATAACATTCCAAAGTTTCTATTCCAATTTCATGAAAACTATCGGAAATAAAACTAGTATAACTTAATGAAACAGCGGTGTTATCCTCCAGACAACAATAACCTATTCCATGAAGAAAAAACTCATCTAAAGAATCCCAATATTGAGTTATCGTTTCTTTGATAAGATTCGTATTTACTTGAGATTCTAGTAATTCGCTATTAACAATATATGCTTTTTTATCGCATTTACAATTATGATATCCTTGATTAAAATTATCATAAGCATAAAGATTTTGATTCCATTTATCCGGATTTTTTGCAGAAATCAATTCAGAAAAAGAGTGATTCAATGCTTCGTTTACACAATTAACCTCAAATCTTGTGTGCCCCTGCTCCCTTAAAAAAGGTATAAGATAATCATTCACAAATGGGAGGAAATTCATAGTAAAATATTCTGAGAAGCAATTACCGGCAACACCAAATCCAGCAACACCTTTTGACCATATTAATGCAGTAATGGGATTCTCTAAATCGTCAACAAAAACTGTTCCTGGACTATAACCATCAATAACAGATAGAAAGGCATTGCTGCTTATTTTTCTATCAATCATAGATTCAATTTTATTGTAATTTAGTTTATTTAACTCATACATAAATAACTCCTTTCGCTCCAACTTTCAAACTGGATTTATCGTTCTTTTTTCAGATAAACCATATCAACCAGTTGTTTTCCATCTTCATACATTGGGTGGTCATAGTTATCTATAAAAAAGTTCTTTATTCTGTGCGATTCTGTAAAACCGCAGATATTATAAAAAGAGAGGATCGAATGACAGTCGCCAGTTCCGACAAATAGAACATTACAGTCGGAATAATGAGCAAATAGAAATTCTATCAGGCTTTTCCCATAACCTTTTCGATGACAATCAGGTAACACAGCAATGTTTTTAAGCTCATAAATGCCATCGGATTCTTTGGTAATTACGCACTCAGCTTTAATACCATTATCATCCAAAACAAACATTTCGCCATTCTCAAGGTATTTATCTATCATGTTTTCCTGTTCGTCAGCCAACAATAGCAAATCAATATATTCTTTCTTTACACCCGTAACTTTTTTTATATTCACTATTCACCTCTTCAGATTCAAATTTATCTCTTAGTTACAAAACCTAAATACTTATTTGAAAAATCAAAACCTTTTGCCGATATGTTTAATTTCCCTATCCCATCACGACTTCAATTGCTTTGTTATTTGGTTATACCTTTGTATGCATCCTTGCTTGCTGGATGCGTCGTAATCTGTAAGGTACAAAAAAGACGTTCCTTTTATAGAAACGCCTAAAGTTTATCCAACTTTGGTTATTTTGTTTTGTCGGATAAAGCGCATTTCCCTTATAACAACCTCTCTGCATTGACTCGAATTGTATAAAACGTTTGAAATATATCTTCCTCATTAATAATCAGATCTTTCATTGCCAATAATCTTCTCTTGCCAATACGTCTGTCAAGTATAGCAAATATTCTGACAATCAAATCTTCACTTGCGAGGCTTGCTTCAATACTCTGGTTATCAAATTCAGCAAATGCACTGTAAAAACAGCGTTGGTCAAACACTCCCAGCTTCAGTGCTGTATTATCGATAAATGCAAATTCCATAGCCATTCTTTTCTTATACTTCTCATCTTTTGGAAACAAATGCGCTTTGGTCCAATTGTTCCAATAACATCCTCTGATAATCTCTTTCCCATCATATCTGATAGCTGCTCTACCTTCATGGTCAGGACTTTTACTATATGAAGTGGCATAATACTGAATATGCCCGCGCAAACTCTCAGCCAAATAGTCTTTTTCCAATTTATTTCTAATACCACTCCAAGTAGCCATTACTATGTTTCCCTCCACATCTTCAAAGTTATCATGA
>DVLR01000393.1 GCA_018715425.1 Candidatus Merdenecus merdavium | reverse complement strand
AAAAGTATACCATGTCTATGATAAAATAAACATATAAAAGAGAAGGATAAGGGAGGAAACGAAATCATGAAAAGAAGAAAAGTGTTAAGTATTCTATTAGTTACAGCCATGGCATTTAGTTTGCTTACAGGTTGTACAAGTGAAAAAGAACCAGCTTCAGGAGAAGAAAAGACGGCAGAAAACGGTGATGAAATTACAATTACTTATATGTGTTCAGGGGTAAAGGCTGCGGAAGGCGAAGATTTTGAATCAGAAACGCTACCAAGATTAGTTAAGGAAAAGTATCCCAATGTAAATCTCGAAGTAACGAAGTTGCCAGATGATCAGTATTACACTGCATTGAAAACAAAACTTGCCACAGGGGAGGCACCAGATATGTTTTTGGTACAACCACGTTATGCAGGTGTCAATGCTACTTTTACCTTAGCGGAGGCTGGATATTTAGAGGATATATCTGACTTGAATGCAGTAGAAAATGTGGGAAGCGGTGTAGAGTCTTTCCGCTATGAAGGGAAAATATACGGTATACCAGGAGGAGTTACTTATCTTGGAACCTACTATAATAAAGATGTATTTGAAGAAAACAACATATCGGTACCTACTAATTGGCAGGAGTTTTTGGAAGCTTGTGAGACCCTTAAGAATGCTGGTATTCAGCCCATTGTCATGGGGGATAAGGATATGTATGTCATGCAGTTTGGCTTGTATCAGTTAGCAGCTAATTTAGTTTATCCAGAAGATCCAGAGTTTGATGAAGGCTTGCGAGATGGAACAAAAAAATTCACAGATGAGGGAACTTGGGATTTAGTATTAGAGCGTTACTATGAATTGTATGAAAAAGGCTACGTGCAAAGTGGCTCTCTTGGTCTTGGTGTATCCCAAGCCCAACAGAAGTTTATTGATGGGGAAGCAGCTATGATTTTTGATGGAACATTTAACCGAAAAGCGGTAGAGGCAGAGGGTGCAACCAGCTTTGAAAGGGGTTATTTCCCATTACCAGGTAACGATGAAGGTAAACAACTATATACTGCTGGTGCACCAGGAGGAGGACCTGCTATTTATTCAGGATCAAAGAATACAGATATTTGTAAAGAGATCATTGAACTATGGTTTGATGGAGAATCAGATCTTTATAAAGCTTATGAATCTAATGGTAGGTTTATTTCTACCAATGAAGGAGCAGAGGTTGATCCAATGTATGCCGATTTCATGAAACTATATAATGAAGGAAATTCTTTCTACTGGTGTAATCAAGCGTGGCCAGCTGGTACAGAGACAGAGATGGAAACTCTGTTTGGTGAATTGATCGGAGGAGCAGGAACAACCATACCAGATATTACAAGTGGAATGCAGAATAAACTTGAGGAATTATTAAACCAGTAATATCAGATTATAATGAGAAAAAAGGGCCGCCTTTTCGTGACAGGCTGCCTTTTTTTTGCAAAGAATAGGAAGGAGCTATTGGAATGAAGAAAAAGAACCAAACAAAATCATTGACTATGCCTAAGAAAATGTTCTGGTTTTCTACGCCAGCTGTAATTATGTACACTATTTTTTGGATTTTTCCAGTTTTTCAATTACTTAGATATAGCTTTACAAATTTTAATGGAGTAAATCAAAATTATGATTTTATTGGATTAAAGAATTATATGGCATTGTTAAAAGATGGAACGTTACAATCGGTTCTGCCCAATACTTTAATTTATACAATCGTTATGGTGGTTGGCAGCAATGTGCTGGCACTAGTATTGGCTTTATTGTTAAACTCCAAGATTAAAGGGAAGGGGATTTATAGAACGGGAGTATATTTACCAACATTGTTTAGTGCCATTGTGATTGGGTTTATCTGGACTTATGTATACATGCCAGGTGATGGGATGATTGCCAGTATTATGAATAGTATTGGATTGGATGGCGACAAATTTAATATCCTAGCTAATTTTAATACTGCTTTATACGCCATTATTGCAGTTGATATTTGGAAACAGGTTGGTACTACCATGATTATTTATTTGGCTGGACTTCAAACCATTGATACCAGTTTACTTGAGGCTTCTCAGATTGATGGTTGTACGGGATGGCAGATGATTCGACATGTGAAGTTACCTCTGATCTCGGCTACCATTACCATCAATGTTGTTCTTAGCGTGATCAATGGATTAAAGGCTTACGATTATGCATTTATTATGACCAATGGAGGTCCAGGTAAATCTACGAATACGTTGATGTTCGCAATCTATAAGCTTGCGTTTAATGAACAGATGATGGGTAAATCAGCGGCTTTATCTATGATTGCATTTGTACTGATCATCACCATTACCATTGGGATGTTAATTTTTATGAATAAGAGGGAGGTAGAACTATAATGAAAAGAAATGTATCCATACAGAATTTATTGATCCATCTAATCCTTATTATTTATTGTATCGTAGTGTTAGCACCACTTATTATTGTCTTATCTGGTTCCTTACGTCATGTGGGGAATAACCAAAATTTCTTAAACTTATTCACACAGTTTAGCCTTGAAAGCTATCAAGTAGCTTTTCAAAGAATGAATTTTTGGCAAGCCTTTCTAAACAGTGTTATGACAACGGGAGGATCATTGATCATCATTGTGATCATTGGTTCTGCAGCAGCATATCCAATAAGTCGAATAAAATCAAAGCTCAGTCGCTTTCTTTACTATTTTTTTATTGCAGGTTTGGTAATACCAGCACAGATGACGATCATTCCAGTTACACAAATGATCAGTACATTAAATATTCCTAATACAAGATTCACACCAATGCTGATGTTTATTACTTGTAGCCTTCCGTTTACTACATTTCTGTATACAGGATTCTTAAAAGGTGTTCCTGTAGAAGTAGAGGAAGCAGCGTATATTGATGGAGCTAATTTATGTAAGCGTTTTTTCAATATTGTTTTCCCATTATTAAAGCCGGCTACCGTATCTGTCATTATTACACAAGGTATTTGGATATGGAATGACTACTTCTTCCCCATGGTGTTCGTAAGCAAGACAAAGCAATATTCCTTGCCGGTAGCCTTGTTGCAATTTTTAGGAGATAAAGAAAATCCAGCGCAGTGGACCGTTTTATTCGCAGCATGTATCCTCTGTGCATTGCCTCTTATTATTTTATTTGGTATTTTTCAGAAACAATTCGTGAATGGTGTGGCAGCAGGGGCTGTGAAAGGTTAAGTGTATTCAGGAGAGGAGAAGAATCGTTATGGATAGATTGTATGATTTACAGTGTGAATATAAGAAGAACCCTATGGTATTAGATGTAAAACATCCCAGGTTTAGCTGGAAGATTCAGGCCGAGGGAAAGGATATTACCCAAAAGGAATGGGAGTTGACTATATGGGAGAAACGAAGTGGACAGATGGTATGGCAGGCATCTGAGGCAAATAATAAGACATTACATATTGAATATCAGGGGAAACCATTGGAGGAAAATAAGGCTTATTGTTGGCGTGTAACATCGAAACTATCAGATGGAAGAATCCTAGAGTCGAAAGAAACGGCATATTTTGAAACGGGATTGTGGAATCAGGATATTTGGAAGGGAATTTGGATCGGGAAGAAGACTCAGGAGGATTTAGGGATTTGTCCTTATTTTCGTAAGAGTTTCACCATTGAAAAGCCTTATGAAAGGGCAAGACTGTTTATGAGTGCATTAGGACTATATGAAATATCCATCAATGGTGTAACTAGAGATGAGTATTTATTTGCACCTGGCTGGACGAACTACCAACATCATCAGCAGTACTTAGCATATGATATCACGGAGCAATTAAAACAAGGCGAAAATGTGATGGGAGTAAGGATCGGAGATGGTTGGTATAGAGGGGATATATCCTTTGATCATGTGTCACACTTCTATGGGGAAGACAGTGGTTTTGCTGCTATTTTAATTCTTGAAAGTGGGGATGAAAAGAGGATCATTACCACAGATTCTACATGGAAAACAGCAGATAGTGGAGTAATATCCTCATCGATATATAATGGAGAGCTTTATGACTTGACAAAAGAAGAGGAAAATTGGAATTGCTGTGGATATGATGATTCTAAGTGGCAGAGGGTGGATACCCTTGCAAATCCAAAGACCAAAATGGTAGCAATGATAAATGAAGGAACAAAGCGGATGGACTATATCAAACCAAAAGAAGTGATTCAGACTCCTAATGGTGATACTATTATTGATATGGGCCAGAATATGACAGGTTGGGTTCGAGTAAAAGTAAAGGGAAAGGAAGGGGATGTGGTTAGCCTAAAGCATGGAGAGGTTTTAGATAAGGATGGAAATTTCTATAGTGGGAACCTGCGCTTAGCTAAGCAGGAGGCCACCTATATTCTTCGAGATGGAGAACAGGTCTTAGAGCCGCATTTTACTTTCCATGGATTTCGATATATAAAAATATTAAAGTTCCCTGTAGAAGTAACCTTAGATTGTTTCGAGGGAATTGTATTGCACACAGCTATGAAGCAAACAATCCACTTTACTAGTTCTAATGAACTAGTAAACCAGCTGCAGCATAATCTGGTTTGGGGACAAAAGGGCAACTTTTTAGATGTTCCTACTGACTGTCCACAACGTGATGAACGAATGGGTTGGACTGGGGATGCACAGATTTTTTGCAGAACGGCATGTTATAACTTTGGGGGAGATGCATTTTTTACAAAGTGGTTGGAAGATGTAAAGGCGGATCAATATGATAATGGAGCGATTCCATTTGTGGTTCCTAATGTACTGCCGAAAGACTGGGGGTTTTTGACAGAAGCAAAGATTGGATGGAACCATACATCGGCGGCATGGGGCGATGCCATTACTGTTTGTCCATGGACCTTATATCAGCAATATGGCGATGTTCGTATTCTTGAGAATACGTATGATAGTATGAAGAAATATATCGACTATATTTATCATGGGGCACACCATGGTAGTGGGGATCCCTATCTGTGGGATTGGGGACCACAGCTAGGAGACTGGCTAGCACTAGATAGCGAAGAGGGAAGTTATCGTGGTGCTACCGATGAGACATTTATTGCTACGGCTTATTATGCATATTCAGTAGAAATCCTTAGTAAATGCTCAAAAGTGTTGGGTGAAGATGCGGACTATCATTTTTATACCACACTCTATGAAAAGATCAAGGAGAGATTTAAAGAAACATATCTAGAAAATAATAGGATTCAAATAGAAACTCAAACGGCTCAACTGGTTCCACTCTATTTTGGATTGTTAAATGGTGAAGAGGAGAAACATGCCATTAAAAAACTGATTTCTTTGATTCATGAACATAATGATCATTTAACCACTGGTTTTGTGGGAACCCCTTATTTATGTCATGTATTGACGAAGTATGGATATAACGATATTGCTTATACTTTATTGCTACAGCAGGACTTCCCATCTTGGTTGTATCAGGTGACCAAAGGGGCTACCACCATATGGGAGCATTGGGATGGTCAGAAGCCAGATGGAACATTTTGGAGTGATAATATGAATTCGTTTAATCACTATGCATATGGCTCTATTGGAGAATGGCTGTATCGATGTATGGCTGGAATTGATGTACAGGAAGATGCACCAGGTTTTTCCCATATTGTGATTCGCCCTCAAAGTGATGAACGCCTTTCGGAAGTTTCCTGTGCCTATGATTCCGTTCGGGGAGAAATTAAAAGTGCTTGGAAACGAAAGGGGGGAGTGGTAAGATATTATATAGAAATACCTGCAAATACAAAGGCGACGATTTATCTGGAAGATGGATCTATTTATAAAGTAGGATCAGGTATTTATGAATATTGTGTAAATCTTACGTAGCAGTAGAAACAGGCATTTATAAGTCTGATGTATCGCTTACGTAGAGTTCGTGAAAGGGTTTACCATGTAGAAGGAGGGTATCATAGATGAGGAGTCAAGAGCTAAGAAAAATTGCACCTGAATTGGATCCATTACGATTGGGAGCAGGATGGACGGTGGACGATCTATCAAAACCGCAGATCATCATAGAGAGTTCTTTTGGTGACAGCCATCCAGGAAGTGTACATTTATTGGAGCTTGTAGAATTGATAAAAAAAGAAATAGGAGGGGCTGGTGGCCATGGTGCTAGATATTTTTGCACCGATATTTGCGATGGAGAAGCCCAGGGGCATGATGGTATTAACTATTCTCTACCTTCTCGTGATATCATGGCTAACATGATCGAAATTCATGCCAATGCCACACCATTTGATGCAGGTGTATTTGTTGCTAGCTGCGACAAAAGTATGCCAGCTCATTTAATGGCCATTGGACGAATTAATATTCCTTCCATTGTTGTAGCAGGGGGTGTAATGGAGGCAGGGCCAGATTTATTAACCTTAGAGCAGATTGGGATGTATAGCGCAATGTATGAACGAGGTGAAATCTCTAAGGAAGAACTGGACTTCTATAAGCACAATGCTTGTCCTACCTGCGGTTCTTGTTCCTTTATGGGAACGGCTTCAACTATGCAGATCATGGCTGAAGCATTAGGGTTAATGATACCAGGAAGTGCCGTTATGCCAGCCACAAGCCAGGATTTAAAGGAAAAAGCGAAAGAGGCAGGGAGACAGGCAGTTTGGTTAGCAAAACAAAATCTAACTCCAGATAAAATAGTAACATTAAAATCTTTTGAAAATGCGATTATGGTTCATGCTGCTATTTCTGGATCAACAAATTCATTACTTCATATACCAGCCATTGCTAGGGAATTTGACATAGAGATTGATGGAGATACTTTTGACCAGCTACATAGGAGTGCTCATTACTTATTAAATATAAGGCCAGCAGGAGAGTGGCCAGCTGAATTCTTTTATTATGCTGGCGGAGTTCCTGCCATTATGGAAGAAATAAAGGAGATGCTGCATTTAGATGTTATGACAGTGACAGGGAAGACATTGGGAGAAAATCTGGATGATTTAAAAGCAACTGGATTTTATAAAAAATGTCAGACATATTTAGATAAATGGAATCTTAAACGGGAAGATGTGATTCGTCCCTTTGATAATCCCTTTGGAACCAATGGAAGCATAGCAATCTTGAGAGGAAACTTGGCTCCAGAGGGAGCGGTTGTGAAACATACAGTAGTACCAAAGGAAATGTTTGAGGTGGTATTACGAGCAAGACCTTTTGATTGCGAGGAGGAAGCGATTCAGGCAGTGTTGAACCATGATGTAAAACCAGGAGATGCAGTCATTATCCGCTATGAAGGTCCCAAGGGAAGTGGTATGCCAGAGATGTTTTATACTACTGAGGCAATTGCATCAGACAAAGAATTAGGCAGAACCATTGCTTTGTTGACGGATGGAAGATTTTCAGGAGCATCTAAAGGACCAGCTATTGGACATATTTCACCAGAAGCAGCCCAAGGTGGCCCCATTGCCTTGGTAGAAGAAGGGGATTTGATTGAGCTTAGTATGAGTAAGCGACGATTGGATCTTATAGGAATTCATGGTATACAAAAAACACAAGAGGAAGTGTTAGCTGTTTTAGCAGAACGGAAGAAGAGGTGGAAGCCAAGAAAAAACAAATTTTCAAGGGGTGTTCTAAAGTTATATACAGAACAGGCTGCTTCTCCGATGAAAGGTGGATACATAGAGTAGAAAATATTATTTTATAAAAGAGGCTGTTGCACGAGCTTGAATTAAGCGATGCACAGCCTTTTTTGAACTTTCCATATTTCATTTACCCAAACCTCTTGCATAGATTTTAGTTATGCACCTTGAAAATTCAATGCCTGACAGTGATTCGATTGGAAATAAATATGAGATTTCTTAATTATGTGTATCGAAATATGTGCAGTATTAGGAGCAAATTGTGCATCAGCATGCCTTTCATATCAGCCACGGTTGCCTGAAAATTTAAAAGAATCATGCAAGAACAATCCATCCAAGGGATTAAACTGGCTGCAGGTAGCGTTCAATATAAAAAAATACCCATCCAAAATACTATAATTGAAGCAGTTTCATGTTCATACAGTTACTTTAAAGATATGGGGACTTTGAATTATCTTGAAGTGGCAATTCTACATATTCAAGCATACCTTAAATTAGGTTTTTCTTATGAAAAGAGAGCAGGTGTATTTGACAAGGTTTTGTAAGGATTAGGAACAACAAGAGAGATTAGATTTCCGCACAAATTCTATGGAGCTAAGCAAATTAAATTGAACAAAAGTAATGTAAGGAGAATAATAAAAAGATTGCTACCAGATTCGAAACAAAAATATGAAAATCGATTTTGTGGTGAATGATATTATAGTAAAGGTCCGAAAAAACCAGAAAAATTTTTACTATAAATCACCTAAACTAGGTGAAATGTATGAATTGGTTATCAATGAAAAAGAATCATTTTTTCATGATGTACAAAGGGGCGCTTTTATACTATTTTGATTTGATAATCCAAGCAAATATAGTATAATGAAAATAAGTATTGACTAGAGATAGGGGAAAATATTTATGATATATATAGCGATTTGTGACGATGATAATCAATTATTAAATACAATACATAAAAAAGTTAAATCATATCTAATTGAAATGAAAGAGATCGCAGATGTCACGACATATACACAAAGTAGAAATTTGCAATTTGATATTGAGGAAGGAAAACACTTTGATTTAATATTAAGTGATATAGAGATGCCACATGTTGATGGGATGGAGCTGGCTGATTATGTGAAAAAGTTCTTGCCAGAAGTACTGATTATTTTTATTACTTCACATTTAAAGTATGCGATTGATGCGTTTTCGCTATCTATATTTAGATATATTCCGAAAAATATGTTAGATACAAGACTACGCCAATCATTAGATGATGCATTTCGATGGATTAAGCTGCAGGCTGACAAATACTATGTAATTGAAATGCCAACCCGTGTTGAAAAAGTGTCGTATAATAGAATATTGTATATTCAAAGAGACGGGAAAAATTCAGCATTTATTTTAAATGATAATTCAGTAACAAAAGTTCGGAAGAGTTTGTCTCAAGTATTTAAGGAACTTAACTCAGTTGATTTTATTTATGTGACTCGGGGAGAAATTGTTAATTTAGCATATATAATGAAGATACAAGATGGTGTTGTAGAATTAACCAATGGGGAACGTATACTGGCAAGTCAATCGAGGCTGGAGGAGATAAAATTTAAATTGAGCGAATTTTGGGAGAAACAAGTATGATTTATATATATAAAAGTGTGAATCTTATTGCAAGTTTTATTGAAATATTTCTTTTATATAAGGTCTATTCCAATTTATTATATAAATATAGAAGAAAAGAAAACAGTCTAAAAAACGAAATTATATTGGGTATAATTGGAACACTAATTATAATAGTATGTAACAATATTGAGGTGTTTTCTTTTTTTACAATGATCATATTCGTTTTATATACGAGTATTACGGCTATGATATTTTACAGAACCAACTATGTGGTTCTTTTTTCAATATCGAGTTTTTACTTACTTTGCTTAGGATACTTTGATTTTATAATTTTCACATCGATTTCGCGTCTGGCAGCAGGGCATGAAAGTTTTATTAAACTAATTACAGAACCAAATGGTTGGCGTTGTATCATTATCGTCGGGATAAAATTTGCATGGATTGTATTGTATTTTATTTTAAAAAAGTATTTGTTAAAGTTTTTTATTAATTGGAAGAATATACACGCGTTTATCTTAACAGCAATTGCGGGTTTTTTAGGTTTTGTTTTCTTGGTGAAACAAACATTTAAAGGAACAAACAACGATTTGGCAGGGATTTGGCTATTGTTTTTATTGGTTTTTGCTTTATCATTTTTTGTGATTTATCTTCTGTCAGAAATTAAAAGCGAAAAAATGAAATTGTACTTCTCTGAGATGCAGAACAAAGTTTGGAAAGATAGCTATGAATCGATTGAAGATATTTATAGAAGGAATGCAAAATTATATCATGATTTGAATAATCACTTAAATGCACTTCATTTTATGTTAGAGCAGAAGCATGTAGACGAAGCGAAAGAGTATATACAAAGAATAGGACAGCCTATTTTGCAATTATCTAAAGTGACTTGGACCGCAAATAATGTTATAGATGCTATTTTGAATAGTAAACTGGATATATTAAAAGAAATGGGAGTTGAAACGAAAGTCAACGTCGAATTTCCTCAAAGTACTAATTTGCAGCCGAATGATATGTGTACAATACTTGGAAACATATTAGATAATGCCATAGAGGCATTGGAAAAACTTGAATATCCAGGGAACATGACATTAGTTATGAGAAAAATAAATCAATTTTTGGTTATAAAATTATCAAATTCATCTATTAATAATGAGAGGGGTTTTCATGAGTTTATAACAACCAAAGCAGATAAAGAGCTTCATGGGTGGGGATTACCTAGTGTGAAAAGTGTTGTTGAGAAATATAATGGAACAATAAAATGTTCAAATAAAGAAGGAGAATTTACTGTAATGATTATGTTGTTTTATCAAGAAGAAGAATTGTAAATGTAAGTGGATACAACAGTAAGATGGTATTTTGATCAAGCACTGCAAGAAGAATGGAATCATTCACAAAAAACTACAGATTCCTGTAGCAAATCTCCAGTGTTTACGGAGGCTCATAATTTTGATGGGTATTTTCAGATGTTTTAATAGCAGTACTGATTGATTTTTATATGTTGAAGTCTTAATATTAATTTTTCGTAGACAAAAACCTGAGATTTGGTGGTCGGAGCGATTTAGCATCCTTTGATTTTGTTATACTTTAATATGCATAAAAAACTATCTTTTAGTTACATCTGAAAAAGCAGATTCCAGATGCTTTAAAGAATCTAAATTATTTTGATTTTGATACGAGGAGGTTTCCTAAAATGATTGAACACGTCATAGAAACAAATAATTTAACAAAGAAATTTGGCAAACAAGTAGGAGTAAATAATCTGAGTATTCATGTACGGAAAGGGAAAATTTATGGTCTACTAGGAAGAAATGGCGCGGGAAAGACCACTACGATGAAAATGCTTTTGGGATTATTAACGCCCACTTCTGGAGAAGTAAAGATATGGGGAAAGGATATAAAGGATCATAAGAAAGAGCTACTGCCTAAAATCGGGAGTCTGATTGAGACACCTGGTTTTTATTCGAATTTGACAGGAGTAGAAAATTTAAATATATTTGCGGATTTGCGGAACATGAAGGACAAGTCTCAGGTGAAAGATGCTATGGATTTTGTAGGACTTCCTTACAATGATAAAAAGCTTTTTTCACAGTATTCTCTAGGAATGAAACAAAGGCTTGCAATAGCATTAGCCATGATGCATAATCCAGAATTATTAATTCTTGATGAACCAACAAACGGGCTTGATCCAATAGGGATTTCTGAGATGCGGAAGTTTATAAAGGATTTGTGTGAGAAACAAGGAAAAACGATTCTAATATCCAGCCATATATTGCCAGAGATAGAGAAGTTAGCAGATGATATAGGAATCATAGATCAAGGTAGGCTCATTGAAGAGGGAAGCCAGGAAACATTTCAAATAAAGCGCCGTAAGTACGTACAATTGGTGGTTTCAAATACGGGAAAAACCAAACATATCCTAGAGCATGAATACAACATAGACCAGTATGATATCATGAGCGACAATGAGATTAGAATTTACGAAAAGGAGTTATCCGTTGCAAAGTTAAATAAAACATTAGTTTTGAATGATATAGAGGTAGATAGAATTTGTGTTGAGGAGGAGAGTCTCGAAGATTATTTTACAAATATTACAGGAGGGGCAGGAATTGCTTAAATTGTATTTTAATGAAATAAAAAAGCTAAAGCGAAAGAAACTGGTTCGTATTCTTTGTTCAGTTTCTATTATTGTGTCTATTTTCTGGACAGTCTTCTGTATAAGAGATTCTCTCCCCTACAGAAGCCTGATAGGGTTAACGATTCTTATAGGTAATTTTTTGATTCTACCGTGTCTATTTTCCATGATTCTGCTCCTGCTTTTCCAAGTAGAGGAAGAAAATGGCACGCTCAAGAATATACTAACGATACCTATTGTAAAATGGAAACTTTGTGCTTTAAAATTATTTACTTCGTTTACCTTTGTTATCGCCTATAATTGTATAACAATGGTATGCACAACCATTGGTGGTAGTCTATTCCTAAAAGATTTTAGCTTTTCATATATGGGTAGAACTTTGTTGGCGTATATGAGCACAGCACTTGCTGTTGTTGCGGCAACAATACCAGCTGTTTTGGTAATTATTGTCCTAAGGAAGAGATTTATTTTATCAATGATTTTAGTGAATTGTATGACAGTCATTCATTTTTTGTTTGTATGGCAGGTTACGATGTTCAATAATCTAAACTTGAGTTTACCAATTTTAGTGGCATATCGTCTTACATATCCTCTTCAAGTGATAAGTTTTAAAAATTTTACAGCACAAATGATAGAGGGCGTAAAGATCCTATACTATCCTACTGGGATAGGAATAGGAATATTATTAGGGACACTCGTTATATCTACGGGATTGGCATTGTTGATCTACCAACACCAGGAAGAATGAGGAAACAGGACATGATAGGAATTATTTTAATAGAATTTAAAAAGCAAAAAAGGTTAAAGATTCTTCTAGTAGGGATCATTAGTATTGTCATATCCCAAATCATCACTAACGTGCAAGTTTCAAATATAAGCCAAATGTCCCCTGATTTTGCAAAATTGTTAGATATGTGCCTGTGGAATGATGCAACGATTATGTTGCCATTTACGTTTGCTTTAATAGGGGGATATCTCATTAACAGGGAGTATACGGAAGGAACAATGAAAAATATTTTGACAGTGCCCATAGGTTGGGCGGAAACTGTAAAGGCAAAGATAGTTGTAGAATTTATATTTGTATTCTGTCTGGTTATTTTTAATACGATTACCTTACTTTTCAGTGGTATTATGCTTGGGGCAAATGGAGTCAATCTGCTTTCAACCATACATGCATTTATTTCTATCCTGATCGTTCATTTTTGCTTATATATTGGTGTCCTTCCTCTTATCTTGTTTTTTTCAAAATCTCCAGGAGGATATATATGGGGACCTTTGTTTTCCATGATCATGGGGGTAATGAGTATATTTATAGCAAATGGTAAGTTGGTTAATTACAGTCCAATTATGACAGGTTTTTCTTTTATATCAAATAGTCTGGTTCAAAGGCGGCAATGGGGCGAGGTTAAATCTGCCATAGTTATTATGCTACTCCTGTTATTATCGTATGGTATTTATTCGAAGTATTATAAGGAGAGAAGATTAGGGTAGGGGAATAGTATTATTAGTTGTATCTACTTTTGTGGAGTTTATGAAGGGAGAAATACGTCAAAAAAACAATGAGAAAGCCAATTTATAACGAGAGGGCTTGCCAATATAGAAAGGAATACACAATGAAAAAAATAACGGAGTCAACGAAGCAACTGTCAATAGTAAGGGCTGTAACAGGAATCATATTATCTATTGTAATTTTGGTAATAGCGCAGATACTGTCTCTTTCCATTAGTGAAATCCTTTTTAATTTTGGTATCCCCATTGCCATATGTAATAGTATTGCAGGAGTTTTATATGTAACATTGACTTTGATTGGAGTGAATGTACTTTGTGGAAGAGTCTTAAAAGTATCTATGCGTGAAATGAGAATACCGAGATTTAAGGTCAAGAGTGTTTGGATGCTAGTGGCTCTTTTCATGCCCATAATGGTATTGATGTTTTTTATGATAACTGGTGGATATTGGGAGATACATAGGTTCGACACAGAAACAACTTTATCAACAGTTACAAGCGCAGTCCTATTTTATGGCTTAGCAACTGGAATTGTGGAAGAAGTGATTTTTAGAGGCGTAATTATGGGGTGCTTAGAAAAGCAGTTTAATATACAAATTGGTATCATTATTCCCTCTGTTCTTTTTGGCGCTTTGCATATCATTGGAAGTAGCCTTGATTTTATCAGTACCGTTCAATTAGTGATAGCTGGAAGTATTGTGGGTATATTGTTTTCGCTTATTGCTTACGAGAGCCATTCCGTTTGGAATAATGCTATTGTTCACGGAATTTGGAACATGGTTATGATAGGGGGAATTCTGCACATTGGAACTAGTGCCGACAGCAATGCTATGTTTAATTTCGTTTTAAGAAATAAGATGTTCTTACTTTCAGGTGGGGATTTTGGCATTGAAGCATCCGTGATATCCATTTTTACATATTTTGTTTTTTGTATACTAGCAGTTGTTTTGATAAAGAAAAGAAAAAAATCTTATTAGAAAGTGGGCAATAGGATCGTCATATAGTTTTTCCAATTCATCAAGATAACTTAAGGATTCAACCGTCTTAGAACGAGATATTCTTCACTGTTTTTCATAATAGGAATCTACAATTGTTAGATAGATACGTCCTTTTGATGTTTTTGTTTTTTAAATGCATAATTTGAAGAATGTTGCGGAGGAGATTGCAACATTAGAACATATATTCGAAGAATATTAAATAAGTACTAGACAAAAAGCTAAAGGCAAAATATAATAATATGTGTACTACAGTTCTCAAAATGGAGGAAAACGCTATGATTAACAAAGTGAAAGAAATTAGGAAGGAAAGACAGATAACACAAGATTATTTGGCCAGGATGGTTGGTATTAGCAGAAGATATTTATCTTTAATAGAAACAAACAG
>DVLR01000392.1 GCA_018715425.1 Candidatus Merdenecus merdavium | reverse complement strand
TAGGGTAAAATTATTAGGCGATTGCAGTAGAACCGAACTAATCACATATTCGCTGTAAGTTCCTATGAAAGAAAACAGAAAGATCACCACTAATTGAGGAAGAGCAAGAGGCAATAGGATTTTAGTAAATACAGTAAAATGTCCCGCTCCATCCACATATGCTGCCTCATCTAATTCCTTAGATATGCCGTCCATGTAAGATTTGAGTAGCCATATATTAAAGGCACTTCCAGCTGCTAGAACCAAAATGATCAATAGGAAATTATCTGCTAAACCAAATTTATAGATCAAAACATAATATCCAGCCAAAGCCATACTATTAGGAAAAACTTGAAGTACTAATAAGGTCATCAATCCTTTTGTTTTTCCAGAAAATCGCATTCTGGAAAATGCATATGCTGCGGTACTTGTAAGCCCCAATTGAATGATTGCCACTATAAGGCATAATTTTAAAGAATTATAAGTCCATAAAAGAAAGTCGGTTTCCTTAAATAAGTTGATGTAATTATCAATCCCCATATCTTTTGGAATTAATGAAGTAGAAAAGAAACTATCTCCTTTTGAAAATGAGGCCATAAAAATCCAAGCCGCTGGGAAAAGAACAAGAATGATGCTGATCCAGATCACCACTCTGCTAATCCATAATGTTCTTTTTTCTCCCTTATTTAATTTTGTCTTTATTTTCATTTAATCAACCTCCTTAAAAGCACCAGATAAGTGTAAATTAATCAAAGTCAGTGTTCCAACTATGATAAAAGCAATCACACTTAAGGTCGCAGATAAGTCATACCGATTGGACCAGGTGGTCATCTTATAAATGGTACTTGCTAAAATATCGGTACTTCCAGCAAACTGTGAGCCAGCCCTAGCAGGTCCTCCTTGGGTGATCATATAGATATTTCCAAAATTATTAAAATTAGATGCAAAGGTTGAAACAATGAGTGGGATTGACAATCGTGTCAACATGGGGAAGGTAATCTTTTTAAAGCAATCCCATTTCGTAGCCCCATCGATTCTTGCAGCCTCGTAAAAGGTTGGATCAATGGCTTGAAGTCCACCTAAACATACATTTAACATGTAGGGAAACCCTAGCCATAAATTCACTATAATAATACCTGCTCTAGCCCAAAATACATCCGTCATCCATGGTATCCCCGCTATTCCTACGGCTCTTAATAAATTATTAATTCCACCGTATTGCTCATTAAGCAGGCCCTGCCAGGCAAGAATTGCTATGGTTGCAGGCAATGCCCAAGGTATAATCAGAATACTTTTATAAAACTTCGCTTCTTTCATATTAGGATTGTTTAACAATATTCCTAGTCCCATTCCGATGAAGTAGGATCCAAAAGTACTAAGTGCTGCAAAGCAAACGGTCCAACCAATAACAGGAAAGAATACCTTACTAATACTACCTTTTAATACATCGGCGTAGTTACTAAATCCAACGAGATGAAACTCATCCAAGTGATACATATTATAATTGGTAAATGAGATAAATATTGTATAGAAAATGGGTAGCAGGGTAAAGATTAAAATCGAAATTAGCGCAGGCATAAGGAATGCGTATGCAATTTTATTAGTTTTCCTTTTTTTCACCATCATCTTTTTTACTTCCCTTCTAATCTTTTTATTTTCCTGAATTCATCAGTTCAATTCCCTCTGTGACTTGTTCATCAATATAAGCTGCTGCTTCTTCTGGAGTTATTTTTTGTTCATACATCAACTTCATATTATCTGCATAAGGTGTCCATACTTGACCTAATTCTGAAACAGTTGGCAATGGCTCTCCTTTTCCAATTTGCTCTATAAATGCTTGATTATAATCATTTTTTTCTATACTGTCTTGTGCCTTTAAATTAGCTGGAATACGTTTTCCAACCGTATATAAGTCATCAGATGCGTTCTCTATAAGATACTTATAGAATTCAAATACTAAATCTTTGTTTTCTGATTTTGAGCTAACAAATCCCACTTGAGTACCTACAGGAGTTACAAAGTCCTTACCATTTAAAGATGGCATAGATGCAACTGCAAAAGGAGTGTTAGCAGTAGTAAATCCATCAATATCCCAAGGACCACCAATAAAGAAAGCGGATTCTTGATTCTGGAAATTACCTTTTGCCGTATCATTGGTAATATCAGAAGTTATGTAGTCATATTCATTAGATAAACGATTCAAAAAGGTATAGGCCTCAATCGCTCCAGCATCACCTAAACCAATATCTTCCACATCATAACTTCCATCGTCATATTTAAAAATATAACTATCGTAAGCACGCAAAAATCCCAGATTATAATAAATGCTAGTAGCATCAAACTGGATGCCTCCTTGATCCCTAGCAATCTCAATCATTTCTTCCCAACTATTAGGAACTTCTTTGATTTTATCGGTATTGTAGAACAAAACATTGGTTTCTACTGCAATTGGAACACCAAAACGCTTTCCATCAGAGTAACACGCTTGTACCGATGCAGCGACATAATCTTCATTGGCATAAACATCATCTGGTACTTCTTCTACTAAACCAGCGTCAATGTAGTTTGCTAATTGATCGTTGGCAATACCAAAGATTCCATCAGGTCCATCCTTACTTTTAACAGCTTGAGCAAATTGTTGGATATCTGCTGTTTCATGAATGACGG
>DVLR01000391.1 GCA_018715425.1 Candidatus Merdenecus merdavium | reverse complement strand
ACATAACGATATACTCCGTCTTCCTGAATCTGATCACCTTTTATGTTTCCGCCCTGACCACTCACCTCTTTACCGTTTGGATCCAAGATTTTATATTGAGCATTTAACACTGCGCCAAAGCTTTCTAACTTGACCAGAAAATCCTCTGGTGTGTCGATTATCTTTATATCATTTACTGGAAGCTCTTTACTATTTTCTGTTGTATTGTTAATGGTTATCGTATAGTCCAGGTTATCCCCCGGATAAAATAGATTGCCATTTGTGTTGTTGATTACTGTTTTTTCGCCCTCCACCAGATAGTTGGTGTCGTCGTAATAGTATACGCTGGCATCGGCCTTTTCGCTGTAATCTTTATTCATAGCAGCGTTGTCACATTCAAAACGTGTGTAATGAAGCTCTGAATGATTGATATAGGTTTGGGCCTTAATAGTTTTCTCACCGCTAATATGATTCTGGAACCTTATCTTTGGCGGTGATAACACTTGAAATCCTGCAGGGACAATTCCTTGGTCCGTACCATAAGAGAACTTAACTCCCTTTATATCTTTAACCCCTACCTTAGACCCAGTTGGAATACCATCTGACCCCAACACATCAAATTCCTGGGCACGGAATAATGATTTGCCATTATTTATAGCATATAGCCCACTTCCGTCATCTCTTAGAACAAATATGTCATGGACTAAAACTAACTGCCATTTACTATCAGATGCTCCGTATGGATTTGACTCTGTTGTAATATATACTTTAACCTTCAAATCCCTATAATAGCTCATCATCCCTCTATCATAAGAGCCATTGCCATCCACGATAGCATAATTACCTGTATCTATTCGGTAAAGATCTAATGCACTCCAGATATCGTCCTTCGACCCACTGACAATACCATCAATAAAGTAAAAGTTCTTAAGAGATTCTCTTTTATAATCATCTGTTTCCAGAAGTGGGTTTTTTATATCTTTTAGATTAAATATAGGTTTTCCATCTTTATCTACATCAAATGCCTTATCACCTTCCACGTTCTTGGAAAATGGTATGTCAATATCTTCTCTATAGGTCTGATCATTAGTATATGTTCTGCTATAAATTCTTGAAAGAGCATAGTTCTCATCTGTCACTCGCTTGTCTACGGTTCCAACTTGTTTAAAACTATCCTCATCACCCAAATCAGCCGTTTCCACAAAGAAATTACTAATCATAGGAATACCAAACCCTGTGCCGGTTTTATCTCCGTTGCTGTCAACAAAAATTCTGGCATCTTCTACCTTGATTGCACCTCTTTTAAGAGTAATCGTAGCAGTCATGGACCTCAGGTCTACATCATTGGCCTTATTCTCTATATTCCAAACAAACTTATACAGTTTGTAATCCATTGAATCTTGCATACTCCAGCCATATACATAATACATGTTGTCACTTTGACTACTAGTCACGTTTTCTAAGGTTGTTTGCTCAACCCCCATGCTAGGTACCGCTGGCATATCGGCACCGCTGGCATCTTTCAATGTCACATCAAAATCTTTAAGTTCAAACTCATTCTCATCCTCTGGATCATATACATAGGAAGGAATCGCAAGAACCGCAGTCATCTTAAGCTTTTTCGTAAAAAGTGATCCATTTTCATATCCACTTTCCGTACTAATGCTTTTATTGTCTGCTGCAAAAGTCCAGGTAGGACCATTCATGTATTTGGTGAATTCAAATTCTTCTCCATTTTCATGATCCGGAAAAACGGTCAGAGCAGGAGTTACCTTTGTTAATTTTTCCCAATTGCTCGCGGATTTAGCTGTTACTGTATCCACCAGCTTCTCTCCCGTTGGAATAAATTTATTATTCTCTTTTACATACAGTTGACCCGAAATAGTGGCATTTTCTCCATTAGGAGTGACACCATTTTTAAATTTCACCGGCATAACCAGTTCGGTAGATGTTCCTGCCATTTTTTCTTTTTTCAAAGTGATTTTAATGGTGGTTTTTCCGCCTGTTGTAGTCCATTCACAACTTTCAACGGCCTCATTTTTCATCTCACCAGCTTTTTCTAAATACTCTGCACCTTGTTCCAGAGTAAGCAGGATATACGCTTCAGGCAGATCACCTTGATTGACCTGAGAATAAGAAATTACAAACTGTAAATTCCCCGTCTCTCCTGTAGGAATTTCACTTTTTTGAAACTCCATCTTATTAATTTTATATTCGAATTGTGAGGTATCCCTTTCCGATAATTCTGGAGGAATATTCTGTGTATCTTGATCACCATCCGACAACGTATCGGGTATTTCTTCCGATTCTGTGGGAACATTCGACTCTTGTTCAGGTTCTGCGTTGGGAGTAACTGTAGGGTCTGCATCCGAAGTGGCCACACTTGAATCCGTTCCCTCAATTTCCGGGCCCTCCGTCTTCGTTGTCCCCTCCTGGTCAACATTAAATCCAGATCCCAGCACATCCATCGGCACCATACCTACTAGCAAAGCAGCCGAAAGAATTATACTGAGTATTTTATTTCTTTTTTTTCTTCTCCCTTTTATCATACGTTTCCCTTTCTTATTGTAAATTATAATTACCACTAGGCTCATTTTATTATAACAACATTTGTTAGGTATTCAATAGTTTTTTGCAAAAAATTGTATTTTATTGTAAAATATCCTTCCTAATTATAGTCTACAGCTTATATTTCTTGCTATAAATGTAAAAAGTGAAGCATTTAGCTCCACTTTCTATCCTCAACCTTACAAAATATTTTCTTATGGGGGGTTATATTTTTCTATATAGAACTTCTATAATTTAAAATAACCTTCTATGATTTTGTTTATATCATAGAAGGTTATTTTATTGATGACAATACATCATTTATAAAACATGAGAGTCATCGTTTATGTTTTTATAGATTTGGAATTTGAAATATTTTAATCTTCTTTTGCTTTTCTTCTTCTATAAATCATGAAGCTTAAAGCGATTAGAGATAATGTTGATACTGACACCAAGAATAGGATGTCTGTAGAATCTCCGGTTTTTACCGGAGAAGTTTTACCTTTATCTCCCTTATTCTTTGAGCCAACATGCGTTACATTCCATTTGGAATTATGATCCTCAGGTTGTTTTGTTGGCGGTGTTGGATCTTTTGAATCTTCTGCATATTTATTTTCAAAATTAATCGCTCCATTTACATAAGAAACCTCTGCAACCAGACTTCCTAATCCATTATCTACTACGGTCACTTTTATACTATATACGGAAGTATCGTAAGTGATTCCTGGTGTATTTCCTTTTACCTCTTGTGCAGTATACTCATAAACTCCTGGTTGAGTATATGTGATCGATGTAAAATCTATCTTTCCGTCTGCATCATTTGTTCCTGTAGATACTTGATTTCCTTCTTCATCTTTTACTACAAAGTCAAACATTCCTTCTGTTAATTCTTTTCCAGTTAATGTCTTTTGACCTGTAAAATCAGCATCTACCGATGTTGTGGAATAGCTATTGTTAAATACGATTCCATCTTCTGGATAGGTTATTGTAGCTACTAAGGCACCTTCACCATCATCTGTTACTTCCACAGTTACTTCATAACTTGTTTCGTCATAAGTGATTCCTGGTAATGTTCCGGCCACTTCTTTTACTGTATAATGATAAGTTCCTGCTTCTGTATATGTAATTGAAGTAAAGTCTATGTTACCGATTACATTGTTTGTTCCAGTTGCTACTGCATTTCCTTCACTGTCCTCTACTGTGAAGTCAAACATTCCTTCAGCTAACTCTTTTCCACCAGTCAACACTTTTTTACCTGAAAAAGCTACATTAATAGAGTCTGTAGAATAGGTATTATGAAACACCAATCCATCTTCTGGATAAGTCACAGTTGCTTCTAAAGCACCTAGACCATTATCTGTTACCTCTACCGTTACAACATGGCTCGTTGAATCATAAGTAATTCCTGGTAAACTTCCTGTTTCTTCTTTTACTGAATATTGGAAAGTTCCTGCTTCATTATGAGTAACTGATGTAAAATCAATCGTTCCGTCTGCATCATTTGTTCCAGTTGCAACTACAGCTCCTTCGCTATCTTCTACTGTAAAGTTAAACATTCCTGCTGCTAAGCCCTTACCACCGGTTAAGTTCTTTGTTCCTGCTAAGGTAACGTCGACAGCTTGAGCATCATAGTTATTGGTGAACACGATTCCTTCATCCGGATAGGTCACAGTCGCTTCTAAGGCTCCTTGTCCGTTATCTTTTACCTCCACACTTACACTATAAGTTGTTTCATCATAAGCGATTCCCGGCAATGTCTCTTTTACTTCTTTTACTGTATACTCATGATTTCCTGCCTCTGTATAAGTGATCGG
>DVLR01000390.1 GCA_018715425.1 Candidatus Merdenecus merdavium | reverse complement strand
ACAGGTGTATATCTTCCCAGAATGATTTAAAATCTCTTGTACTTGATCAGTAGTAACAGCATCGAGACCACATCCAAAAGAGTTTAATTGAATCAAATCAATATCATCCCTTGTTTTCGTATAATTAGCTGCCCCATATAGTCTTGTATGGTACATCCATTGATCATTGACTCTTAGCGGCCTTTCTATTTCTTTAAGATGGCTGATGGAGTCTTCTGTTAAAACGGCAATATCATAAGAGGTGATCAGCTCAGGAATTCCATGATTGATCTCTGGGTCTACGTGGTAAGGTCGACCTGCAAGGACAATACCCCTCTTACCTGTCTTCTTTAAATATTCTAAAGTCTCTTCACCTTTTCGCATGATATCCTCTCTAGATGCATCTTGTTCAAGCCAAGCAGCGTGTGCGGCAGCCTTTACTTCAGAAGCAGGAATATCAGAGAATTCTTCTACCAAACGTTTGGTTAAAACGGTTTCGTTAGTAAATGGTAGGAACGGATTTCTAAAATCAACATGATTCAATTTGATCTCATCCATGTTATTCTTAATATTTTCAGCGTAAGAAGTTACGATTGGACAGTTAAAGTGATTCACTGAATCCGGGAACTCATTACGTTCATAAGGTATACAAGGATAGAAGATAAAAGGAACTTTATTGTGAATCAACCAAGCCACATGGCAATGAGCCAGTTTTGCTGGATAACACTCAGATTCACTTGGGATGGACTCAATCCCTAGTTCGTAAATCTTACGAGTAGTAGTAGGAGAGAGTACGACCCTATATTTTAATTTTGTAAAGAAGGTATGCCAAAATGGATAGTTTTCAAACATATTGAGTACCCTTGGAATGCCAACCACACCACGTTCTGCTTCATCGGCTGGAAGTGGTTCGTAGTAATCGAAAATTCTTTCGTTTTTGTACTGGAATAAGTTTGGAACGCCATTTGCGTTCTTTTCTTTACCAAGACCTCTTTCGCAACGGTTACCTGTGATAAAAGTACGTCCACCAGTAAAACGGTTGATGGTAAGACGGCAGTTATTTGTACATGCCTTACATTTACTCATAGTCGTTGTGTATTCTAGGTCATTTATTTTGTCAATGGAGAGCATGGTTGTTTCTTGACCTTCTTTATAGCGATCTCTTGCAATTAAGGCAGCACCAAAAGCTCCCATAATACCTGCAATGTCAGGTCTTATTGCTTCGCATTCAGCTACCTTCTCGAAGCTCCTTAGAACAGCATCGTTATAGAAGGTACCACCTTGAACTACAATGTGTTCTCCAAGTTCGGAAGCGTCCGAAACTTTAATCACCTTGTAAAGAGCATTTTTAATTACAGAATAAGCAAGGCCAGCAGAAATATCAGAAACTTCAGCACCTTCTTTTTGAGCCTGTTTTACCTTAGAATTCATAAATACGGTGCATCTTGTACCAAGGTCAATAGGGTTTTTAGCAAAAAGAGCAGCTTTAGCAAAGTCTTGAATGCTGTAATTTAAAGATTTAGCAAATGTTTCAATAAATGATCCGCAACCAGAAGAACAAGCTTCATTTAATTGAACGCTATCGACGGTTTCATCTTTAATTTTAATACACTTCATATCCTGCCCACCGATATCGATGATACAGTCAACCTCAGGATCAAAGAATGCAGCAGCCGTGTAGTGTGCTACGGTTTCTACTTCCCCTTCATCTAATAGGAGTGCCGCTTTGATTAAGGCTTCTCCGTATCCAGTAGAGCAAGAATAAGTAACTTTTGCCGTATCTGGTAGTAGTTCATATATTTCTTTTATGGATTTTATGGTAGTAGCTAGAGGGTTTCCGTTGTTACTGCTATAAAAAGAGTAAAGTAGAGAACCATCTTCAGCTACTAAAGCTGTTTTAGTTGTAGTAGATCCAGCATCTATACCAAGGAAACAATTTCCTTCATATGTAGATAGATCTGTAGTAACCACATTGTATTTACTCTGTCTTTCGTTAAATACTTCATACTCTTCATGGTTTGCAAATAGTGGCTCCATACGATCCACTTCAAACTCCATTTTAATTTCAGATGACAACTTGTTTTTCATTTGTGATAAAGAGAGGTAAGTATCATCTTTTGAGTTGATAGCAGAGCCAATAGCAGCGAATAAATGAGAGTTTTCAGGTACTATGGTATGTTCTTCATCTAAATTTAAGGTACGTATAAAACTTTCTTTCAATTCAGATAAGAAGTGTAGTGGACCACCAAGAAAGGCAACGTGACCACGAATTGGCTTTCCACAGGCCAAACCACTGATGGTCTGGTTGACCACAGATTGGAAAATAGAAGCCGATAAGTCTTCTTTTGTTGCACCTTCATTCATAAGTGGTTGAATATCAGTTTTTGCGAAAACACCGCATCTTGCTGCAATAGAATATAAAGATTTATATCCTTTTGCGTATTCATTTAATCCAGTAGCATCCGTCTGTAATAAAGAAGCCATTTGATCGATGAAAGATCCAGTACCTCCAGCGCAGATACCATTCATACGCTGTTCAACGTTACCACCTTCAAAGTAAATAATTTTAGCATCTTCGCCACCAAGCTCTATAGCTACGTCAGTCTGTGGTGCATAGTGAGTTAAGGCAGAAGAAACGGCAATTACTTCTTGGACAAATGGAACTCCTAGGTGTTTCGCTAAGGTTAAGCCTCCAGAGCCAGTAATCATTGGATGAAGTGTAATATCTCCAAGCAGACTGTAGGCGTCTCCTAAAAGGGATGATAAGGTTTCTTGTATATTGGCATAGTGCCTTCTATAATCAGAGAATAGAAGATTCATCTCTTGATCTAAGATCGCAATTTTAACCGTAGTAGATCCAATATCAATCCCCAAGGTATATCTTTTTGATTCTTTCATATTACTGCGCAGCACGAACTGCAACCTCCTAACTAATCATATATCAATGTTTTCTTCCTATTATAATGTACTCGTTAATAACATGTAACATTATACGACAAATACGCAAAAAAAACAATTTAAATCTTTATAACCAAAAGAAACAAGGAGTTTATAAATTCATAAAACAAATAATTAAAATAGATAAATGGTTGAAAAATACAGGCTGAAAGGCTATACTATTGGAGGTGGTTCATGCTTTGTATCAGAAAGTAATGTAAAAATTGGATAAAATTTATAGCTACCACCAATGAAGAAGTACAAAATATAAGAAAATGGTGAATCTATGTATAAATTATTAAAAAGAGAAGGAATGGCTAAAAGAGGAGAGTTTCATACTGTTCATGGTGTGATCCAAACTCCAGTATTTATGAATGTGGGAACAGCGGCAGCAATCAAAGGTGGAGTATCTACGGTAGATTTAAAAAACATTAAGACCCAGGTACAGCTTTCTAACACTTACCACCTTCATCTTAGACCAGGTGATCATGTGGTAAAACAATTGGGGGGGCTCCATCAATTTATGGTTTGGGATCGTCCTATTTTAACAGATTCAGGAGGATTTCAAGTATTCTCCCTTGCGAAATTTAGGAAGATTAAAGAAGAAGGAGTATATTTCCATTCACATATAGATGGACGAAAAATCTTTATGGGACCAGAAGAAAGTATGCAGATACAATCCAATCTTGGATCGACCATAGCAATGGCATTTGATGAATGCCCTTCAAGTGTAGCAACCAGAGAATACGTCATAGATTCTGTGAGTCGTACCACTAGATGGCTAGAGAGATGTAAAGCGCAGATGAATAGATTAAATAGCTTAGAAGATACCATTAACAAACAACAAATGCTTTTTGGAATTAATCAAGGAGCTATCTACGAAGATATTCGTGTGGAACATGCAAAAGCTATTGCTCAAATGGATCTAGATGGATATGCTATTGGAGGTCTTGCTGTAGGGGAGACTCATGAAGAGATGTATCGTATCTTAGAGGCAGTGGTTCCTCACCTTCCAATGGAAAAGCCTACTTACTTAATGGGTGTTGGTACACCAGCAAATATATTAGAAGGTGTAGAACGGGGCGTTGACTTTTTTGACTGTGTATATCCAAGCCGTAATGGTCGCCATGGGCATCTTTATACAAACCAAGGGAAAATCAACCTGTTTAACGCTAAGTATGAATTAGATGATGCTCCAATTGAAAAGGGCTGTGGATGTCCAGCCTGTCAGAATTATAGCAGAGCTTATATCAGGCATTTATTAAAAGCAAAAGAAATGTTAGGTGCACGTTTATGTGTTCTTCATAACTTATATTTTTACAATACTATGATGGAAGAGATTAGGGATGCTCTGGACAAAGGTGAATTTGCAGCATATAAAAAGAAGAAATTAGAAGGAATGGAACATAATTAATAGAAATATTAGAAATTAATAGATGACTTTCTAGTTAGAGTGTATTATAATAGGTTTATTCAAAGATTATATAAAATGGTGAATTTTAGGAGGAAAAAACATGTCTTTATTAACTGCGGGAGCGACTGCACAAGAGGGCGTAATGGCCACTTTACTTACATTTGGTCCATTAGTTTTGATTATTATACTGATGTATTTTATAGCTATTCGTCCACAGAAGAAAGAGCAGAAAAGATTAGCTTTAATGATTTCAGAAATGTCAATAGGAGATAGTGTAGTTACAACCAGTGGATTTTATGGTGTCGTAATAGATATTACAGATGAAGACGTTATTGTAGAGTTTGGTAGTAATAAAAACTGCCGTATTCCAATGAGAAAAGCGGCTATTGCTGAAGTTGAAAAAGCAGAGGCTGAGTAAGTCAACTCTTTGTAAATGAGGTTCCCATTATTTTGTATTTAAAATAATGGGAATTTTTGTATACTCAAACAGAAGATGAGAGGAGATCAGGACATAAAACCTAAAAAAACGCTTTCACATGGTAAAATTTCAAAGCGGTAATGAATTAATAGTTGAAATCTTTGGAGAAATGCTTTATTATAAGTAGAAAACAAAGGTACCCAATAGATATCCCCTTTAAATAGTATTAGGGGAGGCTGGGAAATGCATGGACCTTTAGGCTCTATGTGGAAAGGATGATCATATGAATTATAATGTTGCAGTAATAAAAGGCGATGGCATTGGTCCAGAAATCGTTGATGAAGCTTTAAAGGTTATGAACAAGGTAGGAGAAAAATTTCACCATACCTTTTCCTATACAGATTTATTACTTGGCGGTGTATCCATTGATGTCCATGGTGTACCACTTACAGATGAGACGGTATTAGCAGCTAAGGCAGCAGATGCAGTTTTAATGGGTTCCATTGGAGGAGATACCAATACATCACCTTGGTATAAACTACCAGCAAATTTAAGACCAGAGGCAGGTTTACTTGGGATTAGAAAAGAATTAAACTTGTTTGCAAATTTAAGACCTGCTTATCTTTATGAAGAGTTAAAAGCGGCATGTCCAATAAAAGACGAAATCATAGGTTCAGGATTTGATATGATGATTATACGGGAGTTAACAGGTGGACTATACTTTGGAGAACGAAAGACCATAGAAGAAAACGGCGTTACTACAGCTATAGATACTCTGACCTATACAGAACCTGAAATCAGAAGAATTGCTATTCGAGGATTTGAGATTGCTATGAAACGCAAGAAAAAGTTAACCAGTGTTGATAAAGCGAATGTACTAGATTCATCTAGACTTTGGAGAAAAATCGTAACAGAAGTTTCAAAAGATTATCCAGAAGTGACGTTAGAGCATATGCTGGTAGATAACTGTGCTATGCAACTTGTGAGAGATCCAGGGCAATTTGATGTGATCTTAACGGAAAATATGTTTGGAGATATTTTATCAGATGAGGCCAGCATGGTAACAGGATCTATTGGGATGTTATCATCAGCTAGTTTAAATGATACAAAGTTTGGTCTATATGAACCAAGTCACGGTTCGGCACCAGATATAGCAGGAGAAGACAAGGCTAATCCCATTGCCACCATTCTATCAGCAGCAATGATGCTAAGATATTCTTTTGATTTGGATCAAGAAGCACAGGCTGTAGAAATGGCAGTCCAAAAGGTATTAAAGGATGGTTACAGAACTGGAGATATTATGTCTCAGGGATGTACCTTGGTGGGAACGAAAAAAATGGGAGATCTCATCGTAGATCGAATTTAAAATAAACTAGAAGTATTTAGATAAAGACACATGTGGATACATAGAGAAGAATCAAGATTTAAAATCTTGTCTTTGGTTAATAATAAGAAAGGAATTAAAAATATGAGAAGTGATGTAATAACAAGTGGAGTAGAACATGCACCACATAGATCGTTGTTAAATGCATTAGGGATGACAAAAGAAGAGATGAAACAACCATTAATTGGGATTGTCAGTTCTTATAATGAAGTGGTTCCAGGGCATATGAACTTAGATAAAATTGTTGAAGCAGTAAAATTAGGAGTCGCTATGAAAGGTGGAACTCCTTTAGTATTCCCAGCCATTGCAGTATGTGATGGTATTGCCATGGGACACGTAGGAATGAAATATTCTTTAGTCACAAGAGATTTAATTGCAGACTCCACAGAGGCTATGGCACTAGCCCATCAATTTGATGCATTAGTAATGGTGCCAAACTGCGATAAGAACGTTCCAGGGCTTTTAATGGCAGCAGCCAGAGTGAATATCCCCACAATCTTTGTCAGTGGAGGACCTATGCTTGCAGGTAAGGTAAAAGGTTCAAAAACCAGTCTGTCTAGTATGTTTGAGGCAGTAGGAGCTCATAGCGCAGGTTCTATGAGTGATGCTGATGTGGAAGAATTTGAGAATAAAGCATGTCCAACGTGTGGCTCATGTTCTGGTATGTATACAGCCAATAGTATGAATTGTTTAACAGAAGTTTTAGGTATGGGCTTAAAGGGTAACGGAACGATTCCAGCAGTTTATTCTGAACGAATCAGACTTGCGAAACACGCAGGTATGCAGATCATGGATTTACTGGAAAAGAATATTAGACCGAGAGATATTATGACTCGCGATGCATTTTTAAATGCTTTAACGGTAGATATGGCCTTGGGATGTAGTACGAATAGTATGTTGCATTTACCAGCCATTGCCCATGAGGCGGGAATAGATCTTAATTTAGATATAGCTAATGAAATTAGCTCAAAAACTCCTAATCTATGTCATCTTGCACCAGCTGGGCACACTTATATGGAGGATTTAAATGAAGCTGGCGGTGTATATGCCGTTATGAATGAATTAGATAAAAAGGAATTATTACGTACAGATTTAATCACTGTTACAGGAAAAACTGTAAAAGAGAATATTAAAGATTGTATCAACCTAGATGAAGAGGTTATTCGTCCTATCCATCGTCCTTATAGTGAGATCGGAGGAATCGCTGTTTTAAAAGGTAATCTAGCACCAGATAGTGGAGTGGTAAAACGATCTGCTGTGGCTGATGAAATGATGGTACATGAAGGACCAGCCAGAGTATTTGATGGTGAAGATGATGCACTTGCAGCCATTAAAGGTGGGAAGATTGTACCAGGAGATGTTGTTGTAATACGATACGAAGGGCCAAAGGGTGGTCCAGGTATGAGAGAAATGTTAAATCCAACGTCTGCCATTATGGGAATGGGACTTGGTTCATCAGTAGCTTTGATTACCGATGGAAGATTTAGTGGAGCATCAAGAGGAGCAGCAATAGGACACGTATCTCCAGAAGCGGCAGTTGGAGGAAATATTGCATTGGTACAAGAGGGAGATATTATTAAAATCAATATACCAGAGAATCGCTTGGATTTTGTAATATCAGATGAGGAGTTAGAAGCTAGAAGGGCTAAATGGGTTCCTCGCAAACCTAATATTACAACAGGTTATCTCGCTCGTTATGCAGCAATGGTAACATCTGGAAACAGGGGAGCAATACTTGAAATACCAAAGAGATAAATAGCAGAAAGGAAAAGGCTTATGCAAAAAACAGGAGCAGAAATAGTAATAGAGTGTTTGAAAGAACAAGGCGTTGATACCATATTTGGGTATCCTGGCGGAAGTATCTTGAATATTTACGATGCCTTATATAAACATAAAGATGAAATAAAACATGTATTAACTTCCCACGAACAAGGAGCATCTCATGCGGCAGATGGCTATGCCCGTTCTACAGGAAAAGTTGGAGTATGTATGGCAACATCAGGACCTGGAGCAACAAACTTAGTAACTGGTATTGCAACAGCTTATATGGATTCTATTCCTGTAGTAGCTATAACAGCTAACGTAACCACGCCACTTCTTGGTAGGGATAGCTTTCAAGAGATTGATATTGCAGGGGTAACCATGCCAATTACGAAGCATAACTTTATTGTAAAAGATGTAAAAGATTTGGCATCTACTCTTAGAAGAGCATTCTATATTGCTAAGTCAGGGCGTCCAGGACCAGTTCTTGTGGATATTACAAAGGATGCTACCGCTGAAAGTACAGAGTATACGTACGAAGAACCTAAAAATGTTCTACCATTTACAAAAGATATTACGGAAGATGATGTTGAGCATGCATTAACATTAATCAAAAAATCTAAAAAACCTATTATCTTCGTTGGTGGTGGTGCGATTTTATCAGAGGCATCTGAAGAAGTAAGAACCTTTGCCCATAAAGTTCATGCACCAGTTACCGATAGCCTAATGGGGATTGGAGCTTTTTCTGGAGACGATGAGCTTTATATTGGAATGTTAGGAATGCATGGAACAAAGGCAGCCAATCTTGGAGTACCAAAATGTGACCTTTTGATCACCATTGGAGCTAGGTTTAGTGATCGAGTAATCGGTAATGCTAAGAAGTTTGCACAAAATGCAAAGATCTTGCAAATAGATGTAGATCCAGCGGAAATCAATAAGAATATTATTGTAAATTCAAGTGTGATTGGCGATGTAAAAGAGGTTTTAAAGGTTCTGAATCATAAGTTGGAACAAATGGACCATACCCCTTGGGTAAATGAAATCCTAGAATTGAGTAAAAGATATCCTCTTAAATATGATCACTCAAAATTAACAGGTCCTTATATAATGGAGGAAATTGATCGCTTAACAGATGATGATACCATTATTACTACTGAAGTAGGGCAACATCAGATGTGGGCAGCTCAATATTATAAATATACGAAACCAAGAACTTATTTAACATCAGGTGGTCTTGGAACCATGGGTTACGGATTAGGTGCCTCCATTGGAGCTAAAATAGCGAATCCTAATAAAACGGTTATTAATATAGCAGGGGATGGATGCTTTAGAATGAACATGAACGAAATTGTTACTTCGGTTCGATATCATGTTCCAATTATCCAAGTGGTAATGAATAACCATGTACTTGGAATGGTAAGGCAGTGGCAAACATTATTCTATGAAGAGAGATATGCCCATACGGTATTAGAAGATGCCGTAGATTTTGTAGCATTAGCAAAAGCTATGGGTGCAGAAGGAATCCTTGTGACAAAGAAAGAAGAATTAGCAGAAGCTATTAACACTGCACTCAACATGAATAAAACCGTTGTCATTGATTGTCATATAGAGAGTGATGATATGGTATTTCCAATGGTTCCAGCAGGGGCAGCAATAGAAGATGCCTTTGATCAAGATGACTTAATAAAATAAAGAGTATTGACTATTTATTTTATTCAAGGTAGAATAAATCATACTTTATATTAGTAAAGTGTAGAAGAAATGTAAGAATTATACAAAATTAAAGGAGGAAGTAATTGTGAGTAGAGTGTATAACTTTTCAGCAGGGCCAGCGGTACTACCAGAGGCCGTATTACAAGAAGCAGCCAATGAGATGCTTGACTATAGAGGCACTGGTATGTCGGTGATGGAGATGAGTCATCGCTCGAAAGCTTATGAATCCATTATCACAGAGGCAGAGCAGGAT
>DVLR01000389.1 GCA_018715425.1 Candidatus Merdenecus merdavium | reverse complement strand
TAGGACTGAAAGAATAGATCTAAGTTGATATTGGAGGAAGAGTAGAAATGAAGGTAAGCATTCAAAAGATTAGTGAAGCAACGGGATTTTCCCCAGCGACTGTTTCCAATGCTCTAAATTATAAGAAAGGTGTAAATAAAGATACCGCTGCTCTTATATTTAAAACTGCAAAAGAGCTAGGTTATATTGAAGAAAATAGAATTACAAAAGTAAAATTTGTAATATATAAAAGGAATGGAAAAATTGTGGATGACACACCGTTTTTTCCCTTGTTGATCGAAGGAGTAGAAAAAGAGTGCAGGGCTAAGGGGTACGAATTAGTTATGTGTAACTTAGATCAACGTGATGATGATTATGAACAACAGGTAAAATGGATGCTCAGTGATACTTCTGCAGGGGTAATTCTACTTGGAACAGAGCTTATGGAAGAAGATTTAGAATTATACAGAGGAGCTAAATGCCCTTTTCTGATTTTGGATTATTGGAGCAATGATATGAGTTTTAATGGAGTCCTGATTAATAATTCTGACTCTGCTAGGTTGGCTACAGAATACTTAATTGGAAAAGGGCATAAAAATATTGGATATCTCAAAGGAAACTTTCGGATTAAAGGGTTTCGATCTAGGGCCGTAGGATATAAAATAGCCATGGATAAAGCTGGCTTACCTATTTGTGAGGAGCAAACAGTAACCTTAGATACGACTATGGATGGAGCATATAAAGATATGATGAGGTACTTAGAAACTGCTAAGGACTTACCTACAGCTTATTTTGCAGAAAATGATATGATGGCCATTGGTGCCATGAAAGCATTACAAGAAAAGGGCTACAGGATTCCAGAAGATATTTCCATGGTAGGATTTGATGATCTTCCATTTTGTGAGATTATGACACCGAGATTAACGACCATACGTGTATCTAAACAAGAAATGGGACAGCTGGCTGTTAGACGCCTACATGATCTGATTCAAAAGAAAGGTGAAGCAAAGACGAAACTACAAGTATGTACTCAGTTTGTGGAGCGAGATAGCGTGAAAGATATGATTCAGGGCTAAAAATAGAGGAATATAGGATTTAAAACACAGATTGCATACAAGTAAACCAAACATCATGGAAAAAAAGGCGGATATCTTATAAAATAAAGAAAAACAACTTGTAGAGATGAGCATACAAGTTCTATACTGATAGTAGGAGGATTGTTTATGGAAAGGGAAAATGGAAAGACAAAATATGTGATGCTAGTAGAGGAATTAAGGGCTAGTATGCTTAGAGGTGATATTAAGTCTGGAGATAAACTTCCCTCTGAAAACCAACTGTCCACTCAGTATAATATCAGTAGACATACAGTTAGGAAAGCTTTAGCTATTTTAGAAAACGAAGGATTAATTGTAGCTTATCACGGGAAAGGGACTTACTGTTCCAATAGGGTGAGGCAATTAAAACCATCCAAAAACATTGCTGTTATTACTACATATATTTCGGATTACATTTTTCCAAGATTGATTCAAGGAATTGATCGGGTTTTAACAGAAGATGGATACAGTATTATATTGAAGAATACCAGAAACAGTAGAATGAATGAGGCAAAGTGTTTAGAGGATATTCTATCGAAAGATATTGATGGTTTAATTATAGAACCCAGTAAGAGTCAAATTATCTGTAGACATAAGCATTTATATGATCTTTTGGATGAGTACAAAATTCCTTACGTATTTATCCAGGGAATTTATCCGCAGATGAAGCATAAGCCGCATATCATTATGGATGATTGCAAAGGTGGATATTTATTAACGAAGTATCTAATCGAACTAGGTCATAAGCATATTATCGGTATTTTTAAAGCTGATGATACTCAGGGCAGTGAACGCCATAGAGGTTACGTAAAAGCACTCCAAGAAGCTGGAAGGTTATACGATCCCCAAATGGTTATTTGGTTTCATACAGAAGATCGAATGTCAAAGCCAGTATTATCTTTGGATATGATCATTGGAGAAGGAAGACCTTTTGATGGTGTGGTATGCTACAACGATGAAATTGCATTAGAAATCATAAAGTTACTGCAAAAGAGAGGGATGAGTGTTCCAAAAGAAGTATCAGTTACAGGATATGATAATTCTTTTTTAGCAGAAAATCTGGGAGTCAAATTAACAACAATTGCTCATCCTCAAGAAAAATTAGGAGAGATGGCCGCAGAGATGCTGTTAAATGAAATACAAGAGATCAGACATGGAGATGGGGAAAGGATCACAAAAGCTTGTACTTCGAAGATACAATTAATTGAGCCAGAGCTAATTCTGCGAGATTCCTGTAAAATGCGGAAACAATGAAACAACACATAAAAACAAGTAAAATGATGTGAAACAATGTAAAGGAGGAAGTATTTATGTTACAAAATAAGAAGGATTATACATTCTGGTTTGCTACGGGTTCTCAAAACTTATATGGGGAAGAAAGTCTACGAGAGGTAGCTCAACATTCTGCAAAAATAGTGGAAGGACTAAATGAATCTGGACAGCTACCTTTTAAAGTAATATTAAAACCAACGTTGGTAGATGCAGTATCTATAAGGAAAACATTTAATGAGGCCAATGGAGATGAGCTTTGTGCTGGTGTCATTGTATGGATGCATACATTCTCTCCTGCTAAGATGTGGATTCGCGGACTTCAGGAATTTAGAAAGCCATTGTTGCACTTACATACTCAGTTTAATAAAGAAATCCCTTGGGATACCATCGATATGGATTTCATGAATACGAATCAAGCAGCACATGGAGATAGAGAGTTTGGGCACATGGTCACTCGTCTTGGAATAGAGAGAAAGATCGTTGTGGGTCACTGGAGCGACTTAAAGGTTCAAAGTCAAGTTGCCAGTTGGATGAGAACAGCCATTGGCGTAGTGGAATCCTCTAACATTCGTGTTCTTCGTGTTGGTGATAACATGAGAAATGTAGCTGTTACAGAAGGAGATAAGGTAGAGGCACAAACAAAATTTGGTTGGGAAATTGATGCATATAATATTACGGATATTGCAGAATACGTGCAGGGAGTATCAAAAGGTGATATAGATGCTTTAGTTTCAGAGTATTACGATTCCTATGATATTCTATTAGAAGGACGAGATCCTCAAGAGTTTAAAGAACATGTTAAAGTTCAGGCAGGGATTGAACTTGGATTTAAGCAGTTTTTAGAAGAACATAATTACCATGCCATTGTGACCAACTTTGAAGTCTTATCTGGATTACAGCAATTGCCTGGTCTTGCCATTCAAAGGCTCATGGAGCAAGGGTACGGATTTGGTGGTGAAGGTGATTGGAAAACAGCAGCCATGGTTCGTTTAATGAAGATCATGACCGCTTCTATACCAAATGCAAAGGGAACTTCTTTTATGGAAGATTATACGTATCATTTAGCAGCTGGACAAGAGGCTATTTTACAATCCCATATGTTAGAGATTTGTCCATCTATTGCAGATGTAAAGCCAAGTATTAAAGTGACACCACTTTCTATGGGCGATAGAGAAGATCCAGCAAGACTTGTATTTACCTCCAAACCAGGAAAAGGGATTGCTTGTTCTTTGATTGATCTTGGAACGAGATTCCGTTTGATTATTAATGATGTATAAAGTTTAAAGCAGGAGCATGAAATGCCAAATTTACCAGTGGCAACAGCATTCTGGAGGCCAGAGCCAAATCTTCCTATTGGTGCAGAAAGTTGGATCTTAGCCGGAGGAGCACATCATACCGCTTTTTCTTTAGATTTAACAGCTGACCAAATGGGAGATTGGGGAGCCATGATGGGGATAGAATGTGTATTCATTGATAAAGATACCACCATACGTAATTTAAAGAATGAATTGCGTTGGAATGAGGCATCTTTTCGCTAGATAGAAAAGGAGGAACATCAGAGTTGTTAGAAAAATTAAAACAGGAAGTCTATGAGGCCAATATGGAATTACCAAGAAGGGGATTGATTACCTATACTTGGGGAAACGTAAGTGGTATTGA